>NZ_JBEXUX010000075.1:0-47777 GCF_040629175.1 Embleya sp. NPDC005971
GGACCTGGCGCGGGGGTCGGCGAGTTTGTCCTGGGCCGGGAAGTACGCCGCGAAGCTCGCGGTGTTCGCGGTGCTGGGGGTGCGGACCATCGGTCCGCGAACCCGCCCGATCCGGCTCGGTCGGCGGTCGGGGGTCGGCAATCCGCGCCGGCCTCCTACCGCCTACCGCCTTCCGTCGTCCCCGGAGCTACCGCTGCCGGGCTTCGCGCCTACGGAACAGCACCAGTCCCCCGCCACCGAGAGCGATCAACGCCGCGGAAACGGCGAAGGTCAACGGCAGGTTCCCCGCCAGGCCGGTGCGTGCCAGTGGCGACGACGAACCGCCGTGGTTGCCACCCGAGGTACCCGGTGTGGCGGACGCCGTCGGCGTGCTCGTCGTGGTCGGCGGCGGTGTGGTCGGCAGCCGTCGGTTGACCGCCGTGACGGAGACCCCGGCGTCGAGGTTCTCCGCGTTCAGCACCAACGGGCCGAGCACCGGTTTCTCCGGAGGGGCGTAGCCCTCGGGAGGGCTGACCTCCCGCCAGTAGTACGTCCCCGGCAGCACGTCGCGTTTGCAACCGCCGTCGGTACCGGTCGTGCAGGGTTCGCCGACCTTGGTGTCGGGGGTCGCCCCCTCGACCTGCAAGCCTTCGGTCCCGTTCGAATCCCTCCACAATTCGAACTTCGCTCCGGCCAGCGGTTTTTCGTCCTGATCGTGCTTGACCAGGCGTACCGCACCTTCCTGTTGACGGAATCCGAAGTCGAACGTGTGATCGTTCTCGCCCGGTCCGCCGGTCGTCAACGCCCGTTCCGGATAACGTCCACCGGTCGGGACCTTGCCCTTGGAGTCCACGAAGCGGTTGTCGCCGACACCCTCGTCGGTCGGCACCCACTGGTACAGCGGCCCGTTCGGGGCGTAGTCGGCCGGGTTGTCGATCCGGATCGTGTACTTGGTCTTCGGCTTCAGACCACCGGTGACGTTCGAGTCGTCGAAGTAGTACTCACCGCGCGGTGACGTCTTCGTCGTCCCGACCACCTTGCCCGACTCGTCGTAGAGGTTGACGGTGGCGCCCGGAACCGGACGCTGACCCGGGCGCTGAATGCCCTTGCGCTCGGGGTCGTACCAGACCCGGTTGCCGATCTGGAGCGGCGCCTGGTCGCAGAGCACCTCCAGGTCGCCCATCGAGGCGCCCTTGCCGAAGGAGGCGTTCCCCTCGGTGTTCAAACGCAGACCCGCGGCGGGCTGCCGCGTTCCGTCCCGCTTGGTGAACATGGTGCCGGCGCCCCACGCCGTGTCGATGGGGTCGACACCGGCGGTCGCGACGAACTCCTCCACCTTCGACAGCGCGAGGCCGGCGTAGGCCGCGTTCGGGTGGCCGTTGTTCATGGTGTTGACGTTGAAGAACCTGGTTCCGCGCACCGTCTTCCCACAGCCGGTGTTCGTGTCCATGACGTACACGCCGTCGGCCGGGCACGCCTTGTTCAGGTCGCCGCCGGCCACCATCGCGATGGCGGTCGTCGGGTCCCCGGCCCGCGCGTAGGCCGTCGTCCGGTCGGTGAACCGGTCGCGGAACGCCAGCAACATCGAGCCGTCGGTCTCGAAGGCGAGGTCGGCCAACTCCGGTTCGGGGTTGGCCATGGCGCCTGCGCACGTCTGCCCGTTCTGCTGGGTCGGGAACGTGTCCGTCCACGGGAACCAACTCGCCCCGCCGCAGGGCCCGCCGAGCGTGGCCTGACGCGGGTAGTCCAAGGGCTGGTTCAGCACGGCCTTGGTGAAGGCACCCGTCGCCGGGTCGAACGGCAGGACCACGGCACGCAGGTCCGAGACCTTCCCGGTCGATTCGCCCGAGCAGACGCCGCCGACGTATCCGACGCCGTCCTGCAGACCCAGGCCGAACGGACGCCAGTCGCCCGGCGCGGGGCAGCCCGGGTCCGGGATCGCGTACGAGGCCACCGGCGCCGTCGCGGTCGCCGAAGTGGCGTCGTAGCGGTACAGCTTGCGGTTCTGGAGGTTGACGACGAACAGGTCGCGGCCGTCGTCGGAGACCTCCAGGTCGCCCAGACTCTCCTTGCCGGGAGCGGCAAGGAAGGCGTTGTCACTGGCACCCGCGCCGTGCGCCGAGGTGCCGGCGTCCGGGACGGTGGTGAACAGTGACGTCTTCTTCGTGGTGACGTCGGTGACGTAGATCCCGCCGGCGCCGCCGGGGCCGTACGTCGTGTCGCGCTTGGCCAGTGCCGAGCTGAACAGTCGCTTTCCGGGCTTGTTCCAGCCGATGCCGTAGAGGTTGCCGGTCTCGGCGTTCGTGGACAGGTCCGTCACGTTCGTGTTGACGCCGCGTGCATTGTACGGGAATGTCACCAAAGTCCGCTTGGACGTCGGTTCGTTCGTCGCGGGCTGGCATGCGGTCGCCAGCGGCGCGTTCTTCTGGCAGTAGTCGCCTGGGCTCCACAGGCCCGTCGTGTACGCGACCTTCTTGCCACCGGTGAGGTCGACGAACTCCTCGTTGCTGCTGAGCTGGTTCGGCGCACCGTCCAGGCCCTGTCGCGACGCGAACGCCGGGAAGAGCACACCCGGCTTCGGGTTCACGACCTGGACCCGGTACTTGCCGGCGGTCGACCCGGCCGTGCCGGGCGCCAGCGTGACGGTGCCGTCGGCGGCCGTCACGCCGGTGACCTTGACGCCGTCGTCATTGGTGAGTGTCACCGTGACGCCGCCCATGCCCGGCTCCAGGGCAGGACTCCACACACCGGTGGTGTCGACGGCCCGTACCACCCGGACCGTTACGGAGCCGTCGTCGGTCTGCGAATACGCCGGCGACGCCGCCAGCGCGAAACCGCCGAACCCCACGGCGAGCGCCGCGAGACTGCCCATGGTACGACGCGCGCGTAAGGCCGACCGCAGTCGGCCCGGCAAGTACGCCGCGCCGTCCGTCTGTTCACTTGAAGGTGTCATACCCACTCTCATCATCTGAAAGGGCCCGATGCGCGACCCTGCGGGGAACGCCACGGATCCGCCGTGACCCGCCTCGTTGGCCGAAGCCTAGAGGGGATTTTGGCAAGTGCGGTACGACAAAGCCAAGTTGACGTTGGAGCGATTTCCCCCTCGACCTCCGTGGGCACGTCACGCTCGTTGCGAAGCCGATAAGACGATGATTACGAACGCGCATTCGCATGGCGGTCCGCGCGAGCGACGCCCAGACGCCGACCGCGCGCCGCCGCACCGAGGGAACGAGGCCACGGCACGAACCGCCCGGGGTGCCCTCGGCCCGTTCGGCGAAGGCACCCCGGCGGTCGTCCCTGGCGAAGCCGAGCGCACCACGGCCCGTTTCGGCGACCCGGGTTCAGGACCGCGCCCGGGTCCAGGGCGGTGCGGCTTCGCCCGGTCGATCGGGTCACGCCGCGTCGAGAAGGATTTTCAGCAGGTCGTCCGGGGCGTCCCGCATGACGTTGTGGCCGGACGAGACGGGGTGCACGTGCCAGGTGGGGTCTTCCGCCAGTCGCCGCCGAACCTCGTCGAACGGCGACGCTCCGTCCCAGCCCGTCGCGTACACGAAGTCCCGGCGCTCGAACCGATCGAGGCCGCCTTCGAGTCGTACCACCTGCATCAGCGAGGCCAGCGGGTGCGGCGTGGCCCGCGCGTCGAAGAAGGGCAGGGGCTCGCAGGAGTAGCCGTCGCGGCCGACACCACGCAGGTACCACTCGCGCTCCCGGTCGTTGACCAGGGACCAGCAGGATTCCCCGTCGCCCGGCACCAGGGCGTCGACGTAGACGAGCCCGCGCACCCGGTCCGGGGCCCGGTCGGCGGCACCGGTGATCACCATGCCGCCGTAGCTGTGGCCGACGAGCACGGCATCTGTGATCTGCTCGTCCGCCAGGAGGTTCAGCACGTCGCGGATGTGCGTGTCGAGGTTGACCGAGGCGGCAAGCAGATGCTTTCGGTCGCCGACACCGGTCAGGGTCAACGGATAGGCGTCGTGGCCGTGCTCGCGGAGCCGCCGGGCCAGGGGTTGGAACGTCCAGGCGCCGTGCCAGGCGCCGGGAACGAGGACGAAGGTGGTCATCGGTTGCCTCCTCGTGCGGAATGGATGCGGTGATCGCACATGGTGCGGGTGGTGCTTTCGGTGGTCGGGCCGCCCGAAGACGGGTCAGCCGGGACGGTAATGCAGGTGGAGCACGCCGAGGGGCGATCGCGTCGAGCCCACCAGGGTGAGCGGGATCCGGTTGTCCTCGGCGGCGAACAGCCGCTGTCCCGAACCCAGGACGACGGGGAGAACCAACAGATGGAGATCGTCGACGAGTCCGGCCCGCAACAGCGAACGGGTGAGCGTGACGCTGCCGGAGACGTCGATGTCCTTGCCCGGCCGACGCTTGAACTCGCCGAGCGCGACCGCAAGATCCTCGTCCAGGACGACGGAGCCGTCCCAGCCGGTCGTGCCCCGGGGGACCGCGTACGAACGACCGTCGACGGACGGAGGCGGCGCCGGATCCGGCGCCTGCACGACGACGCCGTCCAAGGACACGTGATGTGTCGCCAGGATTCGGCGAGCCGACGACCGGGTCTCCTCGGGATTTCCGGTGGACCCCGTGGACATGCGTTCACTCCGAGCGGTCACAGCGGTGCGAGCGCGCAGGGAACCGGTCCGGTCGGGACCATCCTCGCGCTTCGATGACGTGATCGACCCAACCGCGCCGCACCGTCCGCCATCAAGGCACAATGGGCGCACGGTTGTTTAGCGGAATTCAAAAACGGGGCCGACGTGTTGGAGCGGGTGGAGGTCGAGTCGTTTCTGGTGTTGGCCGAGGAGTTGCATTTCGGACGTGCGGCGCAGCGCCTGGGACTGACCACCGGACGCGTCAGCCAGACCATCAAGAAGCTCGAACGCCGCGTCGGTGCACCGCTGTTCGAACGCACCACCCGTCAGGTGGCACTGACCCCGTTGGGGCGGACGCTCGCCGACGAGCTCACGCCCCTCGTGGCCGGCATGGACGCCGCGCTGCACCGCGCCGTCGACGCCGCCCGAGGCGTCACGGGTGTACTCCGGGCCGGTTTTCTCGGGGCGGCGGCCGGGCAACTCCTGTTGAAGGCCATCACGGTGTTCGGCGCTCGCCATCCCGACTGCGAGGTACGCATCCACGAGACCCAGGTCCACGACGCCATGCCCAGGCTGCACGGCGGCGAGATCGACGTGCTCATCACGGCCCTGCCGGTATCCGGGGTGGCCGCGGGGCCCGTCCTCCTGGAGGAGACCCGGGTATTGGCGACACCCGCCGATCCCACCTGGACGGCCCGCACGTCCGTGTCCGTGGAGATCCTTGCCGAGCAACCCGTGATCCAGATGTCCGCCACGATGCCCCGGGAACTGCGCAGCGACCGCTCCCCTCTGCACACCCCCGCGGGTCGGCCCATCCCGAAGGGCCCGACGGCCGACACCTTCCCCGAAGCCCTGGCCCTGGTGGCCTCGGGCCGCGGAGTCTTCCCCGTCGGTGCACACGCCGCACGTTTCTACCCGCGCCCCGACATCGCCTACGTACCCTTCCACGACGCCCCGCCCGTCCGCTGGGGGCCGGTCCGGCTGCATACCAACGACACGGCCCGCGTCCGGGCCTTCATCCGGGCCGCCGAAGACGCATCCTGACGCCCGCCCGACCACACACCACGCACACCTCGTCGAACCGGCCGGCCCCACCGTCGGGAACACCGCCGGCTCACCCGACGTCCCCGTCGACGGCGTCCGCAGCCTCGGCGGCTCGCGCACACCACCGCCGACCCCGACGTGCGTTCGTCGACCCGCCGACGGTTTCACCGTCGCCACCTCACCCGAGGTCGGATCCCCGAAACGGCCCACCCATCGTCAACGGATGGATCGAGGCATCGCGCTCACATCAGGACGCCGATCAGCACGGCCGTCAGCGTGGTGATCGCCAGGACGAACAGGCCGCCGCAGCCGCTCCCGGAGTTCTTCTTCGACCGCCTCGATCCTCCGGGTCGTCTGCCGCCGCCGTGTTTGGCGCAGTAGCGCTCCCCCGGCCGGGCGTTGTTGCCGCAGGTCTTCCCGCCCCTGCTGCCCTTCGTCGACCTCTGGCAGCTACCCATGAATCGTCCCCCTTCGACCGTCGGTCACCCCATGTTGTCGAACCATCGCGCGGCGTGTGGGGTTTCCCGGGAATGGACGATCGCAATGGGCCGAGGGAGCGCGGGACCGCGTGGCGGGGCGGTGGGAGCACCTCGCCGATGGACCCGGGCCCCGTCCGCACCACCCGGGCCCTCGACACCTCCGACCACCACGGTCCGGAGCCCGTTGCGGCCGCGCCGAATCCGCAGAGCGCGGCCGGACCATCCGTGGCACCCGACGGGATCACCGACGGCATCCGAAATCCGCGGCGCGGCCGATCTCGCTAGGACGCCGGGCGAAGGTGGGCGACGATGCCGTCGAGGTCCTCGGCGAGCAGGTGCCAGCGGAGGGTGTGGCCGCCCGGGACCTCGTGGGCCGTGTACGCAATGCCCGCCTGGTCGAGGAGGCCGCGGAACTCGCGCTGCCCGTCGAGTACGTGGGACTCCTGGAAGGCGCTGAACCACGGGATGTTCTCCGCGCCCGTGCCGGCCACCATGAAGATCCGCTTGTTCTGGTAGCTGGGGATGCGCTCGACGGCGTTGTCGGCGCTGACGCGCGCCTCGTTCCACAGCGGGACGCCGTAGATGGTGCCGCCGCCCAGCTCGATGGCGGCCGAGGAGGCGTTGGCCCAGTGGCCGACGGCACCGCCGTTGAGGCGGAGGCTGGGCGGACCCGAGTGGGCGCTGACCGAGGCGAAGTGGCCGTAGTACTTGGCCGCGTACTTGAGCGCGCCGAAGCCGCCCATCGAGTAGCCGGCCACCGCCCGCCCGGCGTACTCCGCGTGGGTCCGGAAGTTCGCCTCGATCCACGGCAGGAGCTGCGTCATGTGGAAGGTCTCCCAGTTGCGGGGACCGACGAACGAGGTGACCGGGTTGGAGTACCAGCCCGCGCCGCCGCCGTCCGGCATCACGACGATGATCGGTTTGCCGGCGGTGAGATCCCGGATGCCGCCGGGAACGTCGAAGTTGCGGAAGTCCGCGCCGGTGCCGCCGCCGTGGAACAGGTACACGACGGGGTAGCTCAGACCACTGGTGGCATAGCCGTCCGGCAGCAGCACGTTGACGCCGGGGCCGGTGGTCCAGCCGATCTGGCTCGTCTTGAAGCGGTAGTACTTCAGGCGGGGGTCGCTTTCGTTGCTGTCGATGATGTGCAGCCCGAAACCGTCGCCGGCCGCGTGGGCCGCCGAGGCGCCCGCGAGGATGCCCGCGCCGCCGAGTGCTGCTGCTGCGGACAGGCCGCCGGCGGCCTTCAGAATGCTGCGCCGGGTGGGCTGAGACTCGGTCATGGCGTCCCCCGTGTTCGATGTGGGTTGCGAATGCGGCCTGTGGGCGTGCGACTCTCGCCGTACCGCGCGGGTCGGCGTGGGTGAGCGAGAGGGCGGCGCGGGACGACCGACCACCCCTTGCGTGGCGGTTGGTTACATCCTGTGCGCGTCGATCACACACCAGTCATCTTCAATCGTCAATGCCGAATCGAGTTAAGTTTTAGAGGCGTTCGCCGCCCGAACTCCCGTACGCACAAGGGCTACACGTGTCACCGCCGACCGACCTCGACCACGACGCGCCGGGCCCGCCACACCGGCCGAAACATCCGGAATCAGCCGTGATATGGCGAATTGGTCGGCGAACAGGGTCGGTGGCCGAAAGCCGCAACCACGCGGCCCAAGCTCCCCCCTCGCCTGTATCCGTCCTCCCGCGACCCACCCCGGTGCGCCGGAACGCGCCCGATCCCACCGCCCCCGCAGGTCGGGTGAGCCGGTGGATACGGGTGGCGGGAACTCGGGACGGTCGGCCCGGCGTTGCGACTGTGAACCGGGTCGTGCCCCACATCGGCGTGGGAACGACGCAGACCGAGGAGGGCGCGATGATCCGGCGACACGCCGTCGCTCGTCGTCCCCTCGCCGGCTCCCCCGCCTCGCGCCGCCGCAGCGCCAATCCCCCCGCTCGCCGGGGCTACCGGCGCGGCAGTTGGCTCGGGGCGTTGCTCGCGATCGCCCTCGCGCTGCTCGGCGCGGTGGCTTCGCCCGCGTCCGCGCGCGCGATCACCGCACCCGATCCGGACCGCGTCTCGGTCGCCGCGCACACCACCGCCGATCCGGGGCATCTGCGCGACGTCGCCGACGAGGCGACCCGCGATGTGCGACGTGGCCCGCCGGCACCGCTCGCCGCCCGCGAGTTGCCGCACGAGCGGCACCACCTCCACCACCACTCGCACGACGCGGGGCTCGCGGGACACGCCTTCGCCCTCGTGCCACCCGCAGGGCACCGAACCTGCGCCCCCACCGCCCACGCCAACCCCGCGCTGCCCCGGTTCGTGCTCCCGCCGGGTCGCGCTCCACCGTCTCCCCGGGCTCCAGACCGTCCCTGAGTCCGATCGCCGCGCGCCGACTTTCGGCCGCGGCGCATCCGTGGAGACCACCCTTGTCACGTGCCACCAAGGTGCGGGCGTTGTTCGCCCTCGCCATCCTCGTCATGTCCACCTACATCGCCGCCACCGTGCCGCCACGCCTGGGCCTCGACCTGCGCGGCGGCACCCAGATCGTCCTGGAGACCCGGGACTCGCCCACCGCGAAAGCCGACCGCGACGCCACCGATCGAGCCCTGGAGGTGCTGCGTCGCCGAGTCGACGCGCTCGGCGTCTCCGAACCCGGCCTGGTCCGCTCCGGTGACCGACGGATCATCGTCGAACTGCCCGGCGTGCAGGATCCGCGCCGCGCCGCCGAGGTGCTCGGCCGTACCGCACAACTCACCTTCCATCCCGTTCTCGGACTCGCCGACGCGAGCGATGCCACCACCACACCCGACGCCGAGGGACGGCAGGTACTGCCGGACGAGTCCGGCCAAATGCTGAGGCTGGACACGACGCGGATGACCGGAGCCGACGTCGACCGGGCCGAGGCCCTCCTGGATCCGGCCGGCGGCGGCTGGCACGTCACCCTCGACCTGCGCGGCCGGGGCGAACGGGCCTGGGCCGAACTCACCGGGGACGCCGCGTGCGCGCCCGCCGGAACGCCCGCGCGGCGCGTGGCGATCGCCCTGGACGGCAAGGTCGTCTCGTCGCCCCAGGTCGACGCCTCGGTGGGCTGCGGCACCGGAATCCTCGGCGGATCCACCCGCATCACCGGCGACTTCGACAAGCGCGAGGCCCGCGAATTGGCGCTGCTGATCAACGGCGGCGCGCTGCCGGTGCCGGTCGAGACGGTGGAACACCGCACCGTGGGGCCCACGCTGGGCAAGCAGGCCGTCGAGGCGGGCACCTGGGCCGCGATCATCGGCGCCGCGGCGACCGCGTTGTTCATCGCGGGCGTGTACCGCCTGCTCGGCGTGCTGGCAGCCGTGGCCCTGGCCGGCTACGGGCTGATCGCGTACGCCGCCCTGGTCGGCGTGGGCGCCACCCTCACACTGCCCGGAATCGCCGGATTCGTACTGGCCGTCGGCATGGCGGTCGACGCCAACGTGCTGGTGTTCGAACGAGCCCGCGAGGAATACCTCGCCCGTACCAAACCGGCCCTGCGCCCGTCGCTGACCCGAGGCTTCCGCAACGCGTTCGGGGCCGTCGCCGACTCCAACATCACCACGCTGATCGCCGCCGGCCTGCTGTTCTTCCTGGCCACCGGCCCGGTACGCGGATTCGGGGTGACGCTGGGCATCGGCGTGCTCGCGTCGATGGTCAGCGCGCTGGTGGTCACCCGGGTCCTGGCCGAGTTCGCCGTGGGCCGGGCGGCGGTCCGACGCCGGCCCCGGATCAGCGGCATCGCGCACGCGGGCCCGGTGCGCGAGTGGCTGGCCCGACGCGATCCGCACCCGATGCGGCATCGCGGGCGCCTGCTCGCCGTCTCCGGCGTGCTGGCGCTGGGCCTGGCGGTGTCCGGTGTGGCGGTGCGCGGCGTCGACTTCGGCGTGGAGTTCACCGGCGGTCGGCTCGTGGAGTACTCGACCACGCAGTCGGTCGATCCGGACCGGGCCCGGTCGGCACTGGCCGACGCCGGGTTCCCCAAGGCCGTCGTACAGACCTCGGGCGATCACGAACTGACCGTACGCACGGCAAAGCCGACCGAGGCCGAGGAGGCGCGGATCACCGCCACGATCGGCGAACTCGGCCGCGGCGCGGAGAAGGTGCGCGACGAGTTCATCGGACCGAGCCTGGGGGCGGAAGTGCGGCTCAAGGCCATGATCGCCCTCGGGATCGCGCTCGCCGCCCAGATGGCCTACCTCGCGGTGCGGTTCCGCTGGACCTTCGGGGTGGCCGCGGTCGTTTCGCTGGCGCACGACGTACTGATCCTGGTGGGCGTCTTCGCGTGGCTGGGGCGCACCGTCGACGCGGTGTTCCTGGCCGCGCTGCTCACCGTGATCGGCTACTCGGTCAACGACTCCGTCGTCGTCTTCGACCGCATCCGCGAACTGCGCCGCACACCCGCGCCCGGCAAGCGCTCGCTCGCCCGGATCACGGACACGGCGGTGGTGCAGACCCTGCCGCGTACGGTCAACACCGGTTCCGGCGCGTTGTTCGTCCTGATCGCACTGGCGGTGTTGGGCGGCGACTCGCTGGCCGACTTCGCGCTGGCGTTGCTGATCGGCGTCGTGGCAGGCACCGTCTCCACGGTGAGCGTCGCCGCCCCGCTGGCCGTCGCGTTGGAGTCCCGCTCGACATCCGTGCCGCCCCGCGCGTCCCGACCACGAAGCTCCACCGCCCGCGCCGGTCGCCGTCCCGACCACACATCCCACGACAACGGCGCACGCGTCTGATCCCACCCACCCGGCCACCGTGCCCACCCACCGACTCGCCGACGCAGCCCGTCCGGAGGCGCCGATGTGCCCGCCGGGCCGTCTCGCCTCCTACGGGCACGTCAAGCGCTTCGTCATGGTTGCCCCTTTCGCCCGCGCCTGCCGGCACCAGGCCCCGCGCCACCGCCCACCCTGATCCGGCAAGCCACGCCCGACCATCCGTGAACGATGTCGGGTCCGGCTGGAGCACGGGCCCGAGGGCCCGGTCGCAAGGCGAGCCCGCTGTCACCCGCACTCGGGCGCCGGCGGCAACGCCGATTGCGACCGGGCCCGCCGGCCCCTACCCGGCGCCCCACCCGGTCGCCCTCGAACCACAACAGATCTTCGACAAGCACGCGACGCCCGACCCCTCCCGACTCCGCCGCGCCGGAGCCCGACCCCGGCCGCCCCTATCAGGATCGGGCCCCGCCCCGGTGGAATCGGTAAGGTGAATCGCCTCGCCCCTCGCACGCCGCGCCGACCCGACAACTCCGCGTTCCGGACCGCCTACACCATCGGCATGTTGCGCCGACTCCCACAGGCGACGGGCGTCGCACTCCGCGATCAGGGTCGGAACGTACACGATCACAGCCGGACGTTCCGCCGTCGCGTCACGCTGCCGGGCGGCCGGCTGGAACCGTGGTTCCTCGGCAGTGTCCGTCCCGACGTCGTCCCGCTCCTGGTCAGGGCGAACGCACGCGTCATCGGATGGCGTGCACGGCCATGGGTGAGCTGATAGTGGTCCGACACGGCCAGACCGAGTGGAGCTTGTCGGGCCGACACGCAGGCCGAACCGACGTCCCACTGCCCGAAGCGGGTGAGGCTGCGGCCAAGGCGCTCGCTCCCAGGCCGGCCCGGCGGTCCCTGGTCGCCGTGTTCAGCAGTCCGCTGGGTCGGCGATGCGGACCGCCGAGCCGGCGGAACTGGCCGGCGCCGAGCCCGAACCCGACCTGGTGGAGTGGGACCACGGCGGCTACGAGGGCCTGACCTCGGAGCAGATCCAGGCGACGAGGCCGGGTTGGGACCTGTGGCGGGACGGTGTCCCGCCCGGCGACGCCGACCATCCCGGTGAGCAGCTCCGGCAGGTGGCCCTGCGCGTGGACGCGGTGCTGAACCGGATCCGCCCGCTGTTGGCCGACGGTGACGTCGCCGTCGTCGCCCACGGTCATCTGGCCCGCGTGCTCACCGTACGCCGGCTCGGCCTCGACGCCTCCGCCGGCCGGATGCTCGGCCATCCACATCCGGGCACACTCGGCTTCTTGACCACCGAGCACGGCCGTCCCGTCATCGCCGCATGGAACGTCCCTTAGCGGCAAGCCGGTTGCCACACCCCACCACCGGCGGGCCGCGCCACGAACAGGCCGGCCCGTCCGCGCCCGGCCCTTCGGGATGCGCGCCCGCCGGGTTCAAGGACGTGTGTCGGGGCGCTTGTCGGTGGTGGGCAGCGTGTTCGCGGGATCGTCCAGCCATGGGGTCTGGGTGCCGGGGGTGGCGGTGACGCCGAAGCGGGTGCGTTCGGGGCGGCCGTGCTCGATCCACCAGGCGAGGGCGGCCTCGATCTCGTCGAGGATCGGGCGGGGCCCGTGGGTCGCCGTTTCGAACACGTCGGCGCCCGGAGTGTGGTCCACACAGGCCCAGGAATGGGTGTCCGCGTCGACCAGCCACAGGGTGAACTCGCCGTCGTCGCCTCGCGCCGCACCTGCGGGGCGGCCGATCGAGCGCCGAACGCCGGGGACGAGGAGGCCCGTACAGAACGCGGCGTCGCGGTCGTCGACCAGGGGCCGGGGATCGAGGGTGGTGGTGCCGGCCGTGCCGAGGTCGTGTTCGCGGACGGTGTCCATCACGCCGCCACGCACGCCCTGGCCGCGTTCCCACATGAACGCGGCGTCGCCCACCACCGGCCCCGATGCCCGTGGGCTACCGTCGGGATCCGTCGCGACATCCAGGGCGATCAGGACTCCGTTGTACAGGGCGCTCCCCCACGGGGTGACGATCCGGCCGCCGGGGCGCGTCTGGGCGATCCACGCGGGCGGGATCGTATGGACCGAGAACGTCGACAACACCCGGTCGTAGGGCGCGTGTTCGGCACTGCCCCGGGTGCCGTCCCCGACGATCAGCCGGGGGCGGAGTCCCGCGCGATGCAGCGCGGCGCGGGCGTCGGCGGCGACGGCGGGGTCGAGTTCGACGGACACGACCGCCGCGTCGCCGAGTCGGGTGGCCAGCAGCGCGGCGGTGATGCCGACGCCGGTGCCGATCTCCAGGACGCGGTGTTCCTCGCGCACGTCCAGGTGGGCGAGCATGGAGGCGACCATCCGCGGCATGCTCGCGCTGCTGGTGGGGTGCAGCGAGAACTGCGGTGCGGCGGTGCCGTTCTCGACCTGGGTGATCAACGCGGTGTCGGTGTGCACAAGGCCGCGCCAGCGCATCGGGTCGTCGTGGCGATCCAGGCGGTGGTAGCCATCGGGAGCCGGCACCCAGACCCGGTCGGGCACGAATGCGGCGCGGTCCACACGCTTCCACGCATCGGCCCAGTCCGGAGTAAGCCACCCACCGGCCGTGAGCCCGGTTGCCGGCGCAACGGCATCGGGCACCATCGCCGCGTCGCCCGGCGCCGGGATGTCGGGGGCGTCAACGCCGGGAGGTGTACTCATTTCCCCGGCGGAGCGGGCGGATTCGGCTCCGCCGGCGGGATCGGCCGCCCAGGCTGCTGACCGTCACCCTCGATCGGATCATCCCCACCACGATGACGCCCGGGCATCGCCGCCTCCTACTCCTACCGACCAACAAGACCACCCATAGTAGCCGAACGCATACGCCGAAGCGGGAGGACACCACCGGCCCGGCGCCGATGGCCCCCACCAGGGCCACCCCCGGTGACGGATCTCGTCCAGGTCGATGCCTGGTACCGGACACGGTGCGACCTCCCTCAGGACGGGGTCGCCGACGCGTTGTGGATCTGCGTAAGGGTGCTCTTGAAGGCGACCCGGTCGGCGAGCGCGCGCAGTTCGGTGCGGGCCGCGTGGTCCCCGATGCGAGACAGGGCCGTCACGCCCGCGTTGGCCACCTTGGGGTTGCGCGGGCCGGTCCCCTGGACGTGGACCAGCGAGACGTCGACCAGCGCGGCGAGCGCGGCTGCGGTGTCGGCACGCGCGGGCAGGAACGACAACAGCCAGGCCAGGCCGCGCAACGCGTTGGCGTTGTGTGGGTCGAAGCGTTCGTTGACGTCGCGCCATCGATAATGGCCCTGCGCGAACGGCGTCGGCCGGGGCCTGCCGAGCAGTTCCCACAGGCGTGGACGTGTCGGCGTACCGACCCTCCAGTCGTCCGTGGGGGCCAGGCGAATGGTCTCGATGTCGGTGTGCCCGTCCCTCGCCAGGGTCTGCGGCAGGTGGTGCGTCACGTCGCTCGACTGCCCGAATACCCTGGCCCGCCCGGCAGTTGTGCAGCCCTGCCAGGATGTGCATACCCGACAACCCGAAGAAAGGCCCCGAAACCCATGGTTCGCGCCGTCACCCTCATCCGCTCCGCCTCCCTGTCCGACGTTGCCGAGTACGCCTACGCAGCCACCGCCCCCGCCGACGCTCGCCTGATCTTCCTCGCCGGGGCGTGTCCCCTGAACGAGGACGGTTCGACGGCAGCGATCGGCGACTACGCAGGTCAGGCGCTCAAAGCCGTCGAGAACATGCGGGTTGCTCTCGCAACCGCCGGCGCGTCGCTCCAGGACGTCATCAATACAAGAGTTCTCGTCGCATCGGCCCGGCAAGAGGATCTGGTGGCTGCCTGGAAGGTGGTCCGAGACGCGTTCGCCGACCACGACGTCCCCAGCACCTTGATGGGTGTCACCGTGCTCGGTTACGCCGATCAACTCGTCGAGATCGAGGCCGTCGCCGCCGTACTCGACTCCTGACCACGTGACGCGTGTCGGGTGTCAGAGGCAGATGTCTGGCTCCGACCAGGTCTGCGTCGCCCCTCCGCCATGGTCCTTGAAGTGAATCACCGTGCACTGGAAGTTCCGGCGGGTCTCATTGCCCACCGTGTACTGATAAGCCGGTGGGGTAGCGCGCCCATCCCGCCTCGCACCCAAGGGTGTTGCACCAGTAGTCGCCGATTGCTCCCCACACCGGCCAGGCGCCAGTAGATCGTTCCGTGCTCGAACCGCGTTCGTCGGCCGATCCCGTCGGGACCGACCAACTCGTCCGAGCGGGGGCACCCAAGTGCCCCGCCGATACCGCCCATCCGGATGTATCGCTGGTCGATCCCCACGACTTGCCGGTTGCGGGGGGAAATCGTGGTCGGTTGGGGGAGTTTCCGGCGCTTGGTCGCGGTGTGCGCCTAGCCTGGGAGAGCGGTCGGGGTGCGGGGAGTGTGCCTCGGCGACGGCGTTTCGGCGTGGGCTCGGGGGCGGGCCACGCGGGGGGCGGGGTCATGATCGTACTCGTCATGCGGACGATGGTCCGCTCGCAAATCCAGCATTGGCTCGTCTCCGCGACGCTGCTGGCCTGTGCGTGGGCTGCCCGGGAGGCGGCCGACGGTTCGGGACAGCCGCGCGGATACGAGCTGTTCGTGCTCGCCGCCGTCGCCGTCTACGCGGCGCTCGCCATCGCGCTCGGTGCGTGGAGCAAGAAGGCGAAACCGAGCGGCACACCCGGCGATCACGTCAAGCGCACGGCGGCCGAGGACGGGGCGAAGATCGCCAAGGGCGTCGCGCGGAAACTGGCGTGGACGGTCCTGGAGTCCAAGCTCCAGGCCGTCGCGCAAATCGCTTACGCGCTCGCGATGTTCCAGTTGCTCGTGCTCACGCTGCGCACCGAGGCACATGACAACGCGTCCGCCCTGGTCGGCGGGTTGTCGGCCGCGCTCGCGCTCCTGGCCGCCGCCGGCGCGTCGGTTCTGGCCCGGGGACTGCGCGAGGACGACGCGGACATGGTCGGCGCGGGGCTGATCGCCGTGGCCCTGGCCATGCTCGCGCTGATCGCGGCGGGTGCGGCCGTGCTGGTCCGGGTCGGCAACGTTTCCTTCGACGTCGCGCTGCCGGGCGGCCCGTCCGCGCAGGCGTACGGCATTGCCGCAGGCGTCCTGCTCGCGGGCGTCGTAGTCGCCGTCCTCATACGACTCGACGCGCCGGTTCGACGTGCGGCGGCCCTCGCCGGGCTGCTCGTCGCGGTGCCGGTGCTCGTCGTCGTGCTGGGCATCGAAGTCGTCGTACCGGCCTACACCGCAGCGACCGCCACGGTCTGGACCACATGGACCACCATCGGGGGACTCTTGCTGGTCGCGGCCGCCGGCTGCGCGTTCGCCGACGAGGAGGCGGCTCGATACCTCGGCGTGGCGGGCGGTGCCGTCATCGCGGCCGAGGTCGTCACCTGGGTTGCCGTCCGCCTCTACGCCGTCGCGATCACGAACGGCTGGACGATCGCCATCGCCGTCGCGGCCCTGCTCGCGGTCGGCGGCGTCGCCTGTGCGGCGCGTGAAGTCGGGCAGGCCGCCAGGGTGCTCTTCACCGTGGCCGGCGCGATCATGGCGGCCCTGCTCGTGGCGTGGGTCGCGATGGCCGTGTTCGCGTTCGTCGGCGGGCTGGTCGAGAGCATCACCGGCCATCTGGGCCTGGTCGGCACGATACTCACGTCCCTGCTGCTGATCGGCGGGCTCGGCGTGCTGATCGCGCAGTACGCCACGCACCGCTCCCTGGTCAGGTACGTCGAGGGCAACTACCTGATGCCCCCCACGATCACGTTCCACGAGCAGTGGCACTGGGGCCTCTACGCCGTGATCGCCGGCAGCGGCGCAGGGCTCGTCGTTGCGATCGTGGTCGCGTGGTGAGAGACGGGTGCCGACCGGCCGTTGCGCGGTAAGTCCGTTGCCTGGGAAGGGGTTTCGGCGTCGACCGGACATCGGGACCACACCGATGGTGGCGAACGTCGGGACGATGACGAGGAGCGCCCGGCCCGTCGATCCGGTGATCAGGTCGAGTACTCGCCGTTCCAGGGGTCGCAGAAGCCGAGGCCGTCGGGGTGGAGCTCGGCCCAGTCGTCTTCGTCCTCGTGCCCGCCGTGTTGCGAGATGACCAACCCGAACAGCACGTCGTCGACGATCAGTTGAAAGGGCCGGATGCCGATGCTCCGGAACTCTCGACGAGGCAGGGTGTCCAACAGCTCCGCCATCCGGGCTTCGGCGCGGGCCAGGACCGAGTCCGGATCGCCGTGCTGTCGCTGCTGTTCGCGCCAGGTTCCCGCGCACCGGATATCGGAGTCGACGTGGTGACCCTCGACGTCGAACCGGTGCAGGACGACGTAAAGGCGTTTGGCGTCCTCCCAGCCTTCGCCGTGGCGATATCCCTCGGGGAAGGCGTAGGTGATCGAGGCGAGGAATTGGCCGTCCGCGAATCGGCCGATCGTGTCGGTCCGGTAGTCCGGCTCATATGCGATGGGGATGATCTCGGGAACGGCCATGGCGGGACCATAGCCGGAGTTCGGCGAACCGGCCGCCCCGGGTCGACGACACCCGGCCGAGCCGACGCGGGCCGGCCGGACGACCCTCGCCCCCGGCGTGGCCGAATCGCTCCACCGCGAAGCGCACCGAACGGCCCGGCCGGCCCCTCACCCACGGACGGCCGGACCGTTCGGGAGTTCACCTCGAACGAACCGAACGAACCGAACGCATCGGACGAACCGAACGCATCGAACGAACCGTCAATCCCGGTGCTCGTGCACCGTGTTGGTCTCCTGGATCTTCTTCCAGGACTTCGGCTCCGGCAGCACGTCCGCCGCGGCGCTCCTCGCCGGGCTCGGCGCCACCACACCGGCCGACCCCGCTGCCGGCTTCGCCGCCGTGAACAGCCAGGTGTTCAGCAGCTCGCCCAGCGGCTTGCCGGAGATCCGTTCCGCGTACGCCTGGAAGTCCTGGATGGTGGCGTTGCCGTACTTGCGCTCGGTCGGCCACCCCTTCAGGATCCGGAAGAACGTCTCGTCCCCGACGGCGTTGCGCAGCGCCTGCACCGCCACCGCGCCCCGGTCGTAGACCGCGCCGGCGAACTGGTGGTCCGCGCCCGGGTCGCCCGGCTTGACGGTCCAGAACGCGTCCTCGGCCGGGTAGAGGTTGTAGACGTAGTCGGCCAACTCCTGGGCCGTGCCCTCGTTCTCGTGCTCGGACCACAACCACTGCGAGTACCGGGCGAAGCCCTCGTTAAGCCAGATGTCGCTCCAGCGCTGCACGGACACGCTGTCCCCGTACCACTGGTGCGCCAACTCGTGTACCACGACGGAGGTGTTGGCGCCCCGGGCGAACTGCGCGGGGCTGTAGAAGATCTGCCCCTGGGTCTCCAACGCGTACCCGGTGGGCACGTTGGGCACATAGCCCCCGACCGTGCCGAACGGGTACGCGCCGAAGTAGCCGCTCAGCCAGTCGACCAGTTCGCCGGTCCGCTCGACACTGGCCTGCGCCGCACCGGCGTTGGCACCGAGGTCCTTGCTGTACGCGGTGAGGATGGGCAGGCCGCCCGGGGTGGTGTCGGTGCGGATGTCGAACCGGCCGATCGCCAGCGTGGCCAGGTAGGTGGCCTGCGGCTTGGCCTGCCGGTAGTTGTAGCGCGTCCAGCCGGCGCGCGAACTCTGGGTCGAGGTGCCGTTGCTGATCACCTGCGTGCCGTCGGGCACCAGGACCGAGACGTCGAAGGTGGCCTTGTCGGTCGGGTGGTCGTTGCTCGGATACCACCAGGCCGCGCCCTCCGGCTCGTTGGCGGCGACACCGCCGTCGGGGGTACGCAGCCAGGCCGACTGGCCGCCGCGCTCGACCTCCCCGGGCTTGTCGGCGTAGCGCACGACGACGGTGATCGGGCTGCCCTTGGCGATCACCCGGGCGGGGGTGATCTCCAGCTCGTGCTCACCGGTGCCGGCGAACTTGGCGGTACGGCCGTTGACCAGCACCTCCTTCACCTTGAGCACGAAGTCGAGGTTGAAGCGGGTGAGGTCCTGGGTCGCGGTGGCCAGGATGGTGGTGGTGCCCTCTAACTCGTCGGTGGCAGGCTGGTACTTGAGCCGGATGTCGTAGTGCGAGACGTCATAGCCGCCGTTGCCGGCGGTCGGGTAGTAGGGGTCGCCGATACCCGCCGCTCCCGGGCCCACCTGGGCGGCGGAGGCGGAGGCGGGGACGGACACGAGCAGGGCGAGCGCGCCGGCGGCGGCAGAGACGATCAGCCTCTTGCGCACAGTGGTCCTCCACAGGGTCACTGGGAAAACGGGTCGGATCGATCCTTGTCCCGACGGGCCCCGTCCTACGCTCGGACGATCGGATGTTCACCGGAAGAAAGCAAGCCGAAATAACGGCGCAGCGACCCGGACCACCCTGCGGCCCCATCGCAGCAACATGGTGGGCCGAGAAGGCGCGGCGGGAAGCGCTCGGGAAACCGAGCGCACGACGCCGCCGCAGGCGTGATCGGGCTGATCGCCGCGACACTCGCGGTCGAGCACGGCGCCGTCCCGCCGACGCTGCACTTCACCGAGCTCAACCGGGAGGCACCGGCGGCGACCGAGGCTTTCGCCGTCAACTCATCCCGCTCGGCGCACTCCTGGGCGGCACGCTCGGCAGCCTGATCGGCGTCCGCCCCACCTTGTGGATCGTCGGCGTCGCCGGCCTGTTCTCCTGCGTCCCGCTCCTCTTCGCACCCGTGCGCACCCTACGACTCATGCCCACCGCCCCAACCCCGGCCCCGGCCCCCGAAACCCCGACCGCCCCCCTGCCCGCACAGTAGTCACGCACCACCCCGCCCCCGGCAGCGGACCGCAGCCGTCCGCTGCCACCGGGCCGGACGTGCCAGGGTGGCGGGTCAGGAGATGGCGCGGAGGCGGTTGTCGGGGCGGTGGCGGAGCTGGTCGACGGCCTGGGCCGTGCTTTCGTCCGCCGGGAGGAAGACGACCAACTGTTGGGCGTCCGAGGGGAGTTCGAGTGTCTCGCGGATCAGCCGGAGTTCGCTTCCCGAGGGGTGGTTGAGCCTGAGGGCGCCGCGTCGTGGCACGACTTGGCGGTTCATCCGCCGGGTGAACTCGGGGCCGGCCGCAGGCGCGAGTTCCGCGCTGAGCCACTGGAAGTTCTCGGCGGACGGGCCGAGCCACAGGTCGAACGCCTGCTCGTCGGCGACGTCTTCCCAATCGGCGAAGAACGTCCGGGCGCGGGAATCGGTGAAAACGTAGCTCGTGAGGTTCGCGGCGTCGCCGTCGAGCAGTCCCGTTTCGGCCATGATCGATGCGTAGGCACCGGTGTAGGCCAGGAGGTCGCCCACTCGGTTGGTCACCAGGGCGATGCCGGGTTCGAGGAGGCGGAGGGTCGCCAGGACCGTAGGACGCACATCGCGGGGCGGTGGCGCCGGACGGGTGTGGGTGGGGCACTCCCCCGAGACGATCTTCGCGAGGTAGCGCAGGTGGTTGCGTTCCGCCGGGTCGAGGCTCAGGGCGTCGGCCACCGCGTTCAGCACCGCGGCCGAGGGGTTGCGGTCGCGGCCCTGCTCGATGCGGGTCAGGTATTCGACGCTGATACCCGCGCGCGCGGCGACGTCCGAGCGGCGCAGCCCGGGCGCGCGGCGGCGGCCGTGATCCGTGATCCCCAGCGAGGCCCGCTGCACGCTGTCGCGCTTGGCGCGGATGAAGTCCCCCAACGGCGTACCCATGCCTCCGAGCATAGGGCGATTGCCGCGCGCGGTCGGCAGGGTGGCCCTGTCGGGGCCGGCCCGAGCACGGTCTGGTTGTGCTCCCGGCGCGGCCCGACGATGGTGGGCATGGAGAACAAGCACAAGCTCGCGATCATCATCGGAAGCGTCCGGGAAGGACGGTTCGGCCCGGTCGTCGCCTCGTGGGTCGCCGCCCAGGCCGACGCGCACGGCGGTTTCGACGTCGACATCGTCGACCTGGCCGACATCGACATCCCGCTGTCCCTGCCCGCCGCGTCGCCGAAGCTCACCGGCGACGACTACCCCCGCCCGGCCGGAATGGCGGCCCTGACCTCGGCGTTGGCGGACGCCGACGCGTTCGTCCTGGTCACCCCGGAGTACAACCACAGTTACCCGGCATCGTTGAAGGCGGCCATCGACTGGCACTTCACCCAGTGGACGGCCAAGCCCGTCGCGTTCGTCAGCTACGGCGGCGCGGCCGGTGGCCGGCACGCCGTACTGCACCTGGAGAACGTGCTCTCCGAGCTGCACGCGGTGACGATTCGCGACGGCCTCGCGTTCCCCAACTACTTCACCGCATGGCAGGACGGCAGCCCCACCGACCCCGAGGCGGCCGGGTACGCCAAAGCCCTCTTCGAGCAGTTGGCGTGGTGGGCCGGGGCCCTGCGCTCGGCTCGCCGGGCCGCTCCGTATCCGGCGTGAGGACGGCGACGCTCGTGAGTGGGTCGACGAGCGTTGGTGCGTCAGTGGGTCGGCGAGCGTGAGTGCGTCGACGACGGCGTGAACACAGCGCCGGGGAAGGCCGATTCCGCAGGTCGGTTCGGATCGCGTTCGGGTGCATGGCATGCGCCGATCCGACCTGCGGGCGGACGCCCCTGTCGGTTCCGGCATCGGTGCACCCGGAGGGGCGGCCTTCGGTGCACCGGATCCGGTGGTGGACGTCGGACGGTACTGGGACCATGTCGCGCATGGACAAGCCGCTTCCGCCGCCCGCAGACCTGGCCCGGATCATCCGGGCCGCCACCTCCGACGCCACGTCCCTGGCCGACGACGCCGCGCTGCTCGTCGAGCCCGGCCGCACCGCCCGCGAGCAGGCCCTCGAACGGCTCCGCGCCGCCCGCGGGAACGGCGAGTTCGCGGCGACCACCGACGAGGCCGGATCCGGGGCGGCCACCGAGCCGGATCGCCCGTGACGCCGCCTTCGGGGTGACCCGCGTGCCCGCTCCTCGCTCGGACCGCGGCCCGCCCACCCCCGCGGAGCCGGGCGGGCCGGTTCACCTCACCCGCGCGCCCGGGAGCCCGTGACGAGGGTGTGGAGGACGGCTTGGCTGGTGGGGAGTCGGTTCGCGGCTTGGCGCCAGGCGAGGCATCGGGGGCCGTCGAGAACGTCGGAGGTGATCTCCTCGCCGCGTACCGCCGGCAGGCAGTGCAGGACGGTGGCCTCGGCGTCGGCGTGGGCAAGGAGTTCGCGGTCGACCCGGTAGGACGCGAACACCCGGGCGCGTAGCGCGCTTTCGTTCTTCCTGTCCATCGGGACCCACACCTCGGCGTAGACCGCGCGGGCGCCGCGGACCGCCTCCGCGGGCTCGATGACCACGTTGACGGAGCCGCCGGTCGTCCGCATCGTCGCGCGGGCCCGGGCCAGGACGTCCGGGTCGGGGTCGTACCCGGGCGGGTGGGCGATGTTCAGGTGCATTCCGGTGGCGGCGCACGCCTCCGTGAACGAGTTGCAGGTGTTGCCTCGGGCGTCGCCGACGAATGCCGCGGTCAGTCCGCGGAGGCTGCCGAAGTGCTCGGTGAGGGCCAGGAGATCGGCGAGCGACTGGCACGGGTGGTGCGTGTTCGACAGGGCGTTGACGACCGGGATCGAGGCGTGGTCGGCGAGTTCCTCGACCACGTCGTGCCCGTGGGTGCGCACGGTGACGGCGTCGAGGTAGGAGGAGAGCACCCGGGCGGTGTCCGCGACGGACTCACCGTGTCCGAGTTGCATCTCTTCTCGGCTCAGCAGCACGGCGGTCATGCCCAGCCGGTGGGCGGCGACGGCGAGCGAGACACGGGTACGGGTCGAGGGCTTCTCGAAGACGCAGCCCACGGCGCCGCCGCGCAGGGTGTCCTGCCAGCCGAGGGGGTCCTGTTTCATTCTCCGTGCCAGTTCCAGGATGTCGACCAGCGCGGTCGGCTCCAGGTCCGCGACCCGCAGCAGGTCCTTCGGCGTGGCGTCGCGGCCGGCGGGCTCGGACGGGCTCGTCGACGTGTGCACGTTCGTCATCGCACGCCTTCGGGTCGGGAAAGGGGTCGTCGCTCCGACCAGCATGCGATGCGGCCGTCGTCGGGGCATGCCGGCGGACGCGGTCGGGTGAACATGGGCCGGATCGGTGGTCTTCGTGTCGACCACGACGCCAGGGGGCACCGTCTCGCCGAACACGGGTCCGCGGCGCATGGCGCAGCGCGGGCGTCCGGGCGAAGGGACGGCACACGAGATGGCGGCAACCACGGACGGTCCCACTATGGGTGTCGAGGAGGAGTACTTCCTCGTCGACCCCGCCGACGGCACCGTCGCGACCGGCGGCTCGCGCGTCCTGGCCCGGGCCCGGGGCACGCTCGGCGACCTGGTCTCGGGCGAATTGACCGAGTACCAGATCGAGGCCAAGACCCCACCGTGCGCCGGTCTGGGCGAACTGGCGTTCCATCTGGCCCGGATGCGCGCCGCCGTGGTGCACGCGGCGGGCGCCGAGGGCTTGGCGGTGGCCGCGTCGGGCACCCCGATCCTGGGGGCGCGCGAGCCGGTACCCATTCGCCCCGATCCGCGCTACCGCGACGGTCTGGAGGAGTTTCGCGCGCTGAACGACACCTACGCGCTGTGCGCCCTGCACGTCCACGTCCACGTGCCCGACCGCGAGCACGCGGTGCTGGTCTCCAACCACCTGCGACCCTGGCTGCCGACCCTGGTGGCGATGGCGGCGAACTCGCCGTTCTGGGCGGGCCGGGACAGCGGATACGCGAGTTGGCGCACGATCGCGGGAGCGCGGTGGCCGGTGTCCGGGCCGCCGCCGTACTTCTTCTCGCTCGAACACCACGATCAGCTCGCCGACACACTGCGCGAGAGCGGGGCGGCCCTGGGCGAGCGCACGCTGTTCTGGGACGTGCGTCCGTGTGCGCACCTGCCGACCGTCGAGATCCGCGCGATGGACGTCACCGCCGATGTCGACGAGACCGCCGCACTGGCCGTGCTGGTCCGGGCCCTGGTCCTTCGCGCCCTGGAACGTGTACGGCGCGGGGACCCGGGCCCGCCGTTGGCGGAGCCGGTGCTGCGGGCCGCTTACTGGCGTTCCGCCCGGGACGGATGGTCCGGCCACGGCCTGGACCCGTGCAGCGGGCGACTGCTGCCCGCCGCGACCCTGGTCCGGCGACTGCGCGACCACGCCCTGCCGGTGATCGAGGCGCTCGGCGAACTCCCGACGGTGACTGCGGTCCTCGACCGTCAGGCGAGCGCGGGCGGCGGTGCCGAACGCCAACGCGCGGCCTTCGCCCACCGCCGCGACCTGCGCCACGTGGCGGACCACCTCGTCGCCCACACCGCACGCCCCGGCGAGGCCCCCACGGCCCTGCCGCATCCCGACCTCGTGCCACGATCGGGGTGAGCGTCACCACGGACGCCGGGGGCGCGGTGCCGGTCGAGGCCCCGGGCATCCGGGCCGGGCGCTCAGTCGAGACAGAACTCGTTGCCCTCGATGTCCTGCATCACGAGGCACGACTCGTTGTGCTCATCGGCAACCAGTAGCTGCACCCGGACCGCGCCGAGCGGGACCAGTCGTGCGCACTCGGCCTCGAGTGCGGCCAGGCGCTCCGCACCCACGAGTCCGGTGCCGACCCGCACGTCGAGATGCACCCGATTCTTGACGACCTTGCCTTCGGGAACGCGCTGGAAGTACAACCGCGCACCCACACCCGAGGGATCGGCACAGGAGAATGACGAATCCCGCTGCTCGGGGGGCAGCGAGCGATTGAAATCGTCCCAAGTGGCAAACCCCTGCGGCGGCGACGGTACGACGTACCCCAACACCTCGCACCAGAAACGAGCGAGGCGCTCGGGTTCCGCGCAGTCGAAGGTGACCTGAAACTGCCTGATCGACGTCATCCGCCCACCGTATGGGCGCGGGCCGTGCACCGAACCCCCGGGGGGTGCCGTCGGGGTGTGGTCCCGTTCCATTCGGCCTGGTGCTGGTGGCCGCCGGTTTGTCCGAGGCGTCCGACCGACCCCGACAACGCATACTCCCAGGCGATCGACGGCCGCGAGGAGGACCACCCCGAACGCGCGCTGTGCCGCGCCGCGTTCACCTCCTCCGATGCAACATGGGTCCGACGACTCCGCGACGACGAAGCCCTCTTGATCGAAACCGGGCTATACCCCGAAGTGTCGAGCCGCGTACCGCCCGGGGCCGCGTCGCGGCTTCCGGGCGGTACGCGTGCAGGGGGTTGTGTCACTTTCGCCAGAACAGGTGGTGGGAGACGCCGCTCGGGCTGGGCACGACCTCCAGATGGAACCGGTCGAGCAACTCGTCGGGGGATCCCCACAGGCGTAGTCCGGAGCCGAGTTTCACCGGCGAGACCACCACGTGCATGGTGTCGACGAGGTCGGCGTCGAGGAACTCCCGGATGACGGTGACCCCGCCGCCGAGTCGCACGTCCTTGCCCTGCGCCGCCTCCCGCGCCTGTTCGAGGACGGTGGCCGGGTCGGCGTCGACGAAGTGGAACGTGGTGTCGGAGAGCGAGAAGGACGGACGCGTGTGGTGGGTCATGACGAACACCGGGGTGCGGAAAGGGGGTTCGTCGCCCCACCAGCCACGCCACTCGTAGTCCTGCCAGGGCCCGCGCTGCGGCCCGAACTTGTTGCGGCCCATGATCTCGGCACCGATGTTGTGGTTGTAGTCCCGCGTGAGGTAGTCGTCCAGACCTCGACTGCCTCCCGGGTCGGTACGCATGGGCCAGCTCGCCGTGGCACCGGCCCAGGCGAACAGCCGTGCGGGATCGACGTGACCGAACGGATGCTCGAGGCTCTGATCCTCACCGGCACCGATGCCGTCCTGCGAGATGTTGAAATTCTGGACTTTCAGTAGCTGAGTCACGTGTTCCTCCTGTGCTGACGACAACGGTGGCGGGTCCCCGTCCGGAAGCGGTCGGCGCCCCGACGGATGCCCTTCCCGCTGCGGATCCGCGCGGCTCGGCTCGGCCGATGTCGTTCGAACAGGCTCGACCGGGCTCGCGCGCGTTGCTTTCACGGGTGGGTCGGAGTCGACTTCCCGTTCTCGACATCGGGTCACGCGTTTTCCCGAAGAATCTTTCGGGCCCGCTCTTCACCACGGCCCGCCCGGCGCGGATCGGCCCGGCGAGTCGGGTCCCGGGCAACGGGCGGCGCAGCGCAACGGCCCGACCCCGGCAACGCGTGGTCGGGCCGTTGCCCCGGTCAGCGGATGTTCGCCTGGGCCTCCTCGATCTGGAGCACGATGTTGTGTGCCCCGTGCGCCCGCGCCAGCGTGTGGGCCTCGGCCAGGATCGCCGCCGCGTCGTCGTGGCGCCCCTCGGCGGCGGCGATGTAGCCCAGGCCCACCATGTTCGACGCGACGCCGTCGAGCAGTCCGATCTCCCGGCGAATCTCGGACGACGCGGTCAGGTGTTCCCGAGCCGACACCAGGCGACCGGCGGCGTGGTCGGCGATGCCCAGGTGCCGAAGTGCCTCGGCCCGGGTCTCTTGGTCCCCGACCCTCGCCGCGAGTTCGCGGGCGCGTTCGAGCAGGGGTACGGCCGTGTCGTGGTCGCGTCGTACGACCTGATGCACGATACCGATCCAGAACAACGACTCGCCTTCACCACGCACATCGCCCAATCCCCGGAACAACTCCAACGCGCGCTCGAAGGCCGCCAGTTCGGCCGGATCCTCGGTCTCGTCCCCGGCCCGCCGCGCCAGGAACCGGCCGTGTCGGATACGTCCGCGCGCAAGGGCCAACTCGGCCTCCACCGCGTCCAGTTCACCATCGGCCTGGTCGAGCGCCGGGTGCTCTCCCCCCATCACACTGCGCCGATAGAGGTCCTGGGACCGTTCGATCCGAGCGTCCACAACCATGCTTCGCCCCCGCGTCATCCGACCGTCGACGCGGGAAGCGCCCACAGTTCGTATCGAATGGATCCACGGCCACCACCGTACCCACGGACCGGACCGACGTCCCGACCTCGCACACACCGAGTGTGGCCTTGTCGAGGGACGAACGCCCGCGTGGTGTCCAGCGGTTGGCGAGGTGGCCTCGCACCGTCCGGCTGCACGCCGCCGTCGTGGCGCGGCGTGCACCCGGGTGTTCCCGCGCACTCGCCCGGCCGGGCGAGAGTGTCGCGGACCGTCACGGCCTCGGTGGGCCCGGTCGAGTCAGGTGCACTTGTCGAACGTGGACTTCTCGTACCAGACGGTCTTCCAGTCCCCGCTGATCGACATGTTCCACTTGCCGTTCGAGGACCGCGAGAAGCTGATGTACTTGCCGTCGACCCCGACGTAACGGAAGCCGCCCTGGACGCCGCGGAGGAAGGTGGCGGCCTTGGTGAAGGTCTCACGGCCGACCTTGCCGTCGTCGTCCACATTCCAGTGCCGCTGCCACTTCACCGTGGCGTCCCTGGTCTTGCTCCCGAAGTGGCAGTCGATGTCCCCCCAGTTGAGGAAACCGTCCGCCCACAGGATCTGCTGCCACATCGCGGCCACGTTGCTGTTCGCGTAGGAGTTGGTCGCGATGACGCCCTCGTTGTTCCAGTCGTCCTGCCAGGCGCCGCTGCCGCTGATGGCGTCCTCCGACCCCGCAAGCGCGACGGAGCCGTCCGCCGGCGCGGCCGACGCATCGGCGTGGGCCGCCGTCGTACCGGACAGCGCCAGCACCGTCGCGGTGAAGGCGGTCACCGCCGCCACCGACAACCTGGTCCTTGTGTTCCTCACGGATGTACCCCCGGTCGATCGTGAATTCCGCGCCGCGCGATTGCGGCGCCGACGTCAGGATCCCCCGGGCCGTCGGCCCCGAGCGTCAACCCCGGGTTCGAGAGTCGCCCCCGACTTCGGCGGTATCCGGGCGCGTCCCTACCGTTCGGGTACCGCGATCGGGCGGGCCGGTCCGGTTCACCGTCGCCGGCGGCTTACGACCCGTCGGGGAGTCGGGATGCAACCGCGGTTCGTGCGATGAGCGGGCAATTGCTCCGGGCGGGTGGTGTGCACGCGGCATCCCGGCGAATCGATACACGTGGTTGGCGGCAGTGGTTGAGTGGACTCCTTCGCTCGGCCCGACGGCCGGCCGCCGCAGCCCCATCCGGAGCCGGGGCCCGCGTGACGGTCCGGTCACCGTCCCGTCCGACCGATTCGTCAGGAACATCGCATGACCACGTCCCGTGCCCACCGCCCGTCACGGCGACCGCGCCGGGTGCGGGCCGCACTGCTCGCCGCCGCCACCGCATTGGGCGTGGGCGCCGCCCTGTCCGGTGCGGTGGTTCTCGCGGACGGGACGCCGCCGATCGAGGAACGGGCGCACCACGACGTGCTGTTCGTCGGCGCCCATCCGGACGACGAGTACCAGTCCCTGGCCGCGTTCGGGCAGTGGAACGAGGACGACCACGTCAGCGTCGGCGTCGCCACCATCACCCGCGGCGAAGGCGGCGGCAACGCCGCCGGCCCGGAGGAGGGTGCCGCCCTCGGCCTCGTCCGCGAGACGGAAGAACGCCGAGCCGTCGAGATCGCCGACGTCCGCAACGTCTTCCATCTCGACAAACCCGATTTCTGGTACACCCTGTCCGCGCCGCTGACCGCCCGCGTCTGGGACGGCCCGCCCCGCCTCCCCGACACCCTCGAACGGCTCGTCCGGCTGATCCGCGCCACCACCCCCACCACCGTGGTGACGATGGACCCGCGCCCGTTCGACCAGCACGGCGGCCACCAGCTCGCCGGCCGCCTGACCATCGAGGCGTTCCGCCTGGCCGGCGACCCCGCCGCGTTCCCCACCCAGGTCACCCACGAGGGATACCGGCCCTGGCAGCCGACCCGATTGCTCACCCAGAACTGGGGCTTCCGCGGACCCACGGGGCCCGGCTGCGCCGCCGCCGACGTGCGCGACCCGGCCACCGGCCTGCACCAACTCGGCGTGTGGGAGGGCACGTTGTCCCGCCGACACGGCACCACGTGGGCCCAACAGGAACGCAACGCCCAACGCGTCTACCGCACCCAGGGCTTCGCGTCGATCCCCGCCGAGGTCGACACGCCCCGCCACCGGCTGGGCTGCGACTGGTTCTCCGTCCTCGCCGAGAACGGTGAACCCGTCCCCGCCCCGGTCGAACAACAGGGCGAACTGCTGCCCCTGTACGACGATTTCCGCGCCTGGGCCACCCGGGTCGGCCTGCCCTGGCTCGCCAACCGCGCCCAACCCGCCTATCCGCTCCCGCCGACCACCACGGTCCCGACCACGGCGCGGCCACCCGCCGTCGACGGTGTCGCCACACCGGCGGAATACCCCGGCGAACCGCTCACCCTGACGCACTGGCAGGGCGAGGTGTGCGCGTCGCCCGCCGACTGCTCCACCGTCGCGCGGTTTTCCCGCCACGCCGACGACCTCCATGTCGCGGTCGAGGTCACCGACGACGCACAGGGGGCCGCGCTCCCGACCGCGGACTGCAAGCGGCACTGGCGCACCGACTCCGTCGAAATCGCCGTCGACCCGCGCGGCGACGCCGACGACACCTCCACCACCTTCAAGGCCGCGATCCTTCCCTTCACCGCCGAAGGCCCGGCCTGCGCCGCCCGGGACGCCGACCAACACCAGGGCCCCGCCGCCGACACCGCCCCCGGCCTGCACTGGGCCGCCGGCACGCACCCGCGCGGCTATACCGTCGAGGTGAGGATTCCACTGTCCGCCCTGCCCGGCACCGTGAACCCCGCCGCGCTGCGCGCGAACGTCCTGGTCTACGACTCCGACACCCCGGACCGGACCGGCCGGGCCCGGCTCGCCTGGTCCACCTTCGGCAGCGCCCAGGCCGACCCGCACACCTGGGGACACACCCCGCTCGACGGGCCGGTCCTCGGACCGTCCGGCCCCAGCGAAGCGGTGATCCCCCTCGAAGCCACCGACAGCGCCGACTCGCCGGCAGCCGTCGAACAAAGCCACCGCACCGGAATCCCACTCGCGGTCGGCCCGTCGGGTCGTCGGTGAAGCGGACGGACGCTGGGGACCGGTCTGCGATACCGCGAAATTGGTGACCCTGTGTCCGCCGGAAACAGTGCCGCACACGGTCTCGACGGCCCCTCGGCCGCCCTCCGAAGCCGATCGCGGCCGTGGGGGTCGACCGCCTCCCGGCAGGCGCCGACGAGCCTCTGCACACCTCCGGCAAACCGGCTCCGACCTGGTCCTTTCCTGGGATTCGCCTACGCTGGGGACTTCCGCCGCACACCCTGGGAGGGAACATCGTGAGTGGGGAAGCCATCAGGTACAACGCCGCCGGTATTCAGGTGCTGGAGGGGTGGGAAGCCGTTCGGAAACGGCCCGGGATGTACATCGGCTCGACGGATGAACGCGGCCTGCACCACTTGGTGTTCGAGGTGGCCGATCGGGCGGTGAACGAGATCCTGGCCGCTCGTTCCGGCTCCATCGACATCACTCTCACGCCCGACGGGGGCGTGTGTGTCGCCGACGACGGGCCGGGCGTTCCCCTCGACCGAGCGGAGGGCTCCGGCAGTCCCGGGCTCGAAGCCCTGCTCACCGGCATGCATGTCGGGGCGAGACCCGGCGACCGCCGCGACGTGGCGCTCGGCTTCTGCGGCGTGGGGCCCGCCGTCGTCAATGCCCTGTCGCGCCGAATGACGGCCGAGGTACGGCGCGAGGGAGTGCGCTGGGTCCAGGAGTACGCGCGCGGCGTGGCCGTCACCCCGCTCACCGAGGCGGGGGCAACAACCGGTAGCGGGACTGCCATTGCCTTCCGGCCCGACACCGATATCTTCGGGACCGCAGCGTACTCGTTCGATCGGCTGGCCGAGCGCTTCAGGGAACTGGCCTTCCTGAACCGGAGTTTGGACATCTCGCTGAACGATCGGCGCGACCCGGCCGCGTCCCGGTCGGAGCGGTTCCGATTCCCGGGCGGGGCACGGGACTTCGTTGTCTTCCTCGACGGCCACCCGACCGAGCCCGCGCCCACGGACGTCATCGCCTTCGAGCACGAGGACCCGCGGATGGCGGGGGTGCTGGAGGTGGCCTTCCGTTGGCACGGCTCCCGCGAGGGACAGGTCCGGAGCTTCGTCAACAGTCGGCCCACCATCGACGGCACGCACGCGGGGGGCTTCCGCCACGGGGTGGTGGCCGCAGTCGACGCGTACGCACGGAAGCGACGGCTGCTCAAGGCAACGGACCCCGGCCTCGACACCGACCGGATCTGCGCCGGCCTGACGGCCGTCGTATCGGTGAAACTGGACCGTGTCGAGTTCGAGGGCGCCACGCTCGGCATGCTCGGCAATCCGGAAGTACACGGCTGCGTCGAACAGGCCGTCCGGGAACACCTCGGCAGGTGGCTGGAGGAACACCCGGAACGGGCCGCAGCCGTGCTCGACCGGATCATCCGGACGGACCACGGCGCCGACGACGATTGACCGACCACGGACCGCCCCGCCGGTGTCCACCTTTGGGCGGGACCGACGGGGCGACCGACGACGCCGGTGCCCCGGCCGGGTCGTCGGGGAATGGCCGGGGTCAGTCGGTGTCGGGGTGGCCGGTGTGTCGACCGGCCAGGCCGAGGTACCAGGCCAGGAGTGTGGGCTCGTCCACGCCGGCGGGGTCCACGGCCTCGTCGATGGGTGTGCCCTGGAGGATGCGCTTGATCGGGATTTCGAGCTTCTTTCCGGTGCGGGTGTGCGGGATGCCGGGGACGGCGTGGATGTCGTCGGGCAGGTGACGGGAGGAGACCTCGTCGCGGATCACCGCGTGGATGCGGGCCCGCAGGGCGGAGTCGAGCCGGGCGCCCGCGGCGAGGGTGACGAAGAGCGGCATCCAGTAGGCGCCGTCCGGACCGTCCACGCCGACCACGAGCGCCTCGACGATCTCGGGGAGTGCTTCGACGGCCTGGTAGATGTCGGCGCTGCCCATGCGCACGCCGTTGCGATTCAAGGTGGCGTCGGAGCGGCCGTGGACGAGGATGCCGCCGTGGGCGGTGACGGTGATCCGGTCCCCGTGCGTCCACACGCCCGGGTGGGTCGCGAAGTAGGCGCGGTGGTACCGGGATCCGTCGGGGTCGGCCCAGAAGGACACCGGCATCGAGGGCATCGGTTTGGTGATCACGAGTTCGCCGGGTCGATCCAGCACGGCCTGCCCGGACCCGTCCCACGCCGCCAGGGCCACGCCCAGACACGGCGCCGAGATCTCGCCGGCGCGGACGGGTACGGTCGGCACGCCGCCCGCGAAGCCGGTCACCACGTCGGTGCCGCCCGTGGTGGAGACCACCCGCACACGCGGCGAGACGTGTTCGGCCACCCAGTGGTGCGCCGAGGCGGGCAGGATCGCCCCGGTGGACCCGAGCAGCCGCAGCCGGGACAGGTCGTGGTCGATACCGGGACGGGTGTCGGCCCGGGCGCAGGCGAGCAGGTACGCCGGGCTGGTGCCCAGGACCGTGACGCCCAGGTCGGCCGCCACCGCCCAGAGCCCGTCGGCACTCGGCCGGGTCGGACTGCCGTCGTGGCACACCGTCGTCGCACCCGTGAGCAACGCGGAGACCTTGAGGTTCCACATCATCCAACTCGGCGTGGTGTACCAGAGGAAGCGGTCGCCCGGACGCAGGTCGAAGTGCAGCGAAAGGGTTTTGAGGTGCTCCAGCAGGACTCCTCCGTGGCCGTGCACGATGCCTTTGGGCAGACCCGTGGTGCCGGAGGAGAACAGGATCCACAGGGGGTGCTCGAACGGAACGGCCACGGGCCGCAGGACGTGCTCGCCGGCACTCGCCTCGGCCCAGGTCAGGGTCTGCTCGGAGACCGGGCGATCCGCAGGATCCGCGGCTTCCCCCGAGTCCGCGAGTCGCTCGACCACGATGGTGGCACGCAGGTTCGGCAGGCCCGCGCGCAGCCGGGCCACCGCCGAGCGGCGATCCTGCGTCCTGCCCCCGTGGCGGTATCCGTCCGCGGTGACCAGGACGACCGGGTCGAGCTGCGCGAAGCGGTCGCGGGCGGCGGTCGGAGCGTAGTCCTGGCCGCACACCGACCAGGTCGCGCCCAGGCTCGCGGTGGCCAGGAACGCGATCACCGTCTCGGCGATGTCGGGCAGGTAGCCGACCACGCGGTCGCCGCGGCCGACGCCGAGCCCGTGCAGGGTCGCCGCGACGGCCGCCACCTGGCGACGCAGCTCCGCCCAGGAGAGTTCGCGGCGCACGGCGGTGCCGCCGTGGTCGGGCCCCGGCTCGCCCGCCTCGACGACGGCGGGCGTGTCGGGCGTGGCGTACCGGAAGACGTGGTCCACGTAATTGAGCGTGGCGCCGGGGAACCAACGCGCGTACGGCATCGGGTCGTCGGTGAGCACCTCGGCACCGACGCTCGCCGCCCGGATGTCGAACCAGGCCCAGACCGCGGCCCAGAATTCCGGCAGATGCTCCGTCGACCAGGTCTGTAGCGACCTGTAGTCGGACATCGGTTCGGCGTATCCCTCGGCCGTGAGCCACCGGGCGAACGCGGTGATGTTCGCGGCCTCGACGCTTTCCCGGTCCGGCGACGGGCGGGCGGTGGTCGGCTCGGGGTATCGGTCGAGGGTCATCGGGCCGGCTGCCGGGCGATCAGTGGATTGCGTAGCTCGCCGATGCCCTCGATGCGGCTGACCAGGGTCTCCCCCGGGCGCAGGAACCTGGGTGGGGTCCGGGCCGCGCCCACCCCGGCGGGGGTGCCGGTGAAGATCAGGTCGCCGGGGAGCAGCGGGCAGAACATCGAGAGCCTGGAGACGAGTTCGGCGACCGGGAAGATCATCCGGGCCGTCCGGTCGGCCTGGAGCACCTCGTCGCCGATCGAGCAAGCGATGCCGAGGTCGTCGGGATCGTCGAATTCGTCGGGAGTCACCAGCACGGGGCCGATCGGGCCGAATCCCGGATACGACTTGGCCAGGGCGAGTTGCAGCACCGGCAGGCTGAACTGCACGGCCCGCTCGGACAGATCCTGCCCGACCGTCAGGCCCGCGACATGGGCCCAGCCGTCCGCGACCGCGACGTGGTCGGCGCGTCGGCCGATCACCACGACCAGTTCCACCTCCCAGTCCACCGCCTCGCTCGGCAGCGTCACCGGGTCGTGCGGGCCGGTCAGGCAGCCGACGAACTTGCCGAACACCAGCGGGTCGGCCGGTGCCTCGATGCCCGCCTCGTCGGCGTGTTCGTGGTAGTTGGCCCCGATCGCGAACACCTGCCGAGGACGCGCCACCGGCGGCCCGACCCGGCGGTCGCCCAGGGGCACCGCGCTCGCGGGGTCGACCGTGTCCGCCCAGGCGCGAAACGTGTCCCACTGCTCGAAGAGCGAATCCGGTTCGGCCGGAAACCGGCCCGCGCTTGCCGTGTGCACGTCGATCGTCGCGTCGCCGGCGCCTTCGTGGGCCGGGACGAGGAGGCTTGCTCGTCCGTCGAGTGTGATCATCCGCATGATGCCCTCCTCAACCCACGGGTTCGGCGCCGGCGAGCGGAAACTGGATCCGGTGGACCGAGGCCACCAGCGGAGCCAGCCGCGCGGACACCCGGACGTGGGCCGGGTGTTCGACGAAGCGGTCCAGCGCATCGACGTCGGCGAAGACCGCGGTCATCGCGAAGTCGGCGTTGTCCTCGCGCAGTCCCAGGTCGGCGCCCGCCCGAACATCGCGGATCCCGGGAATCTCCTCGGCGAACCGCTCGAGGGCGGTCCGGATCCCGGCGATGTCCGACGCGCTCACGTCGGGCTTCCAGGTGGCGAGCACCACGTGCATCAACATGGTCTTCCTCGTCTCGTTCTCGCGATGGTCGATCTCGAACAGGGCGGTTCCGTGGCCATCGATGCCGCTCACGCGTCACCTGCGGACAGTTGCTCGCGCAGCGCGCGAGCGCGGTCCCGGAAGCGTTCGACGCCCGCGAGCTTGATCTGCTCGTAACCACGCACCACGTCGGGCAGATCGCAGAGTTCGGCGACCAGTTCGCGCGACCGCGGGGTGAGCACCCGCAGCCCTTCCTCGACGTGGTCGAGGTATTCGCCGATCAGCGCCCGCTCGGTGCGCCGGACCGGGCCGAGGCCCATCGGATCGAACCTGCTGCCGCGCAACCGCCGTGCGCCGTACAGGACTCGAAACAGGGGTGTGCTCCACGGGCCGAGCTTGATCTTGCGTTGCATGCCCATCGCGCGCAACACCGGCGGGTGCAGGTGGACGGCGAAGCGCGAGCCCGCGGGCAGCGTCTCGATCATCCGCAGATGCAGCCGGGCGACCTCGTACTCGTCCTTGTAGGCCATCAGCTTGAACAGGCCCCGCGCCACGGCTTCGCCGACGGCGGTGGAACCGGGCACGCGCCGCGACTCGATCTCGTGGGCGTGCGCGACGAATTCGAGGTATCGACGGGCGTATCCGGCGTCCTGATAGGCGATCAGTTCCGGAACTCGAATCTCCAGAAGCCGGCGCAGCTCGCCACCCTCGGCGGCGACTCGGTCGATCATGGCCGCGACGACCGGATCCGGGACCATGCCCGGATCGGCCGGATCCAGGGCCCGCCGCACGACCTCCGGCATGGCCACCACCGCGCGACCCCACGCGAACGCGGCCAGGTTCTGCTCGACGGCGGTGCCGTTGACCCGGAACGCCTCCCGCATCGAGTCCAGCGAGATCGGCAACATGCCGTGCTGCCAGGCGACGCCCAGCATGATCACGTTGGTCGGCATGTGGTCGCCGAACACCCGCTCGGCGAGCGCCCGGGCGTCGCAGTAGAGGTTGTCCGCGCGGCGCGTGCACGCGTCGACCACGGCCCTGGCAGCCGCCGGATCGGGGGCCGGCGCGCTCACGTCCACGGCCATCCGGCCGGTGGGCACGATGCTGTCGCAGACCACGGCGATCGTGTGTTCGGCGCTCGCGTTGGCCAGGTTCGCGGCGGACGCGGTGCCGAGCAGGTCGAGCCCGAGCAGCAGGTCGACCGCGCCGATCGACACGGTCGCCGACTCGGTCACCGGGCCGGCGGCGATCCGCAGGTCCGACACCACCGGTCCGGCCTTTTGGCTGAGCCCGGTCTGGTCGAGGCCGCCGGTGTGCAGGCCGTCGAGGATCGCGGCGGCGCCGAGCACCTGGGCGACGGTGACCACGCCGGTGCCGCCGATGCCGACCATCCGGACCCGGACGTCGGCGGCGGGCAGTCGAAACCGCGGCAGCGGCAGGTCCGCGTCGTCGGGTCGCGTCGGCTGCGGCTCGGCCGGTGCCGTGCCCGCGTTTCGGCCCGGCGTCACCGTCAGGAAGGACGGGCAGTCGCCCCGCAGGCAGGAGAAGTCCTTGGTGCACGACGACTGGTGGATCCGGGTCTTGCGGCCGAACTCCGTGTCCACCGGCTCCACCGACAGGCAGCCCGAGACGTCGCCGCAGTCGCCGCAGCCCTCACAGATGCGCTCGTTGACGAGCACCCGCTCGGCCGGGTCCGGGAGTTCGCCGCGCTTGCGCTTGCGGCGCTTCTCGATCGCGCACAGTTGGTCGTGGATGAGCACGGTCACACCGGGGATCTCGGCGAGTTCGCGCTGTACGTCGGCCAGTTGCTCACGCGGACGCACCCGCGCGATCCGGGCCAGGCGTACCCGGCGGTAGCGCCTGGTGTCCTCGGTGGTGATCACGATCCGCCGTACGCCCTCGGCTTCGAGCAGGCGGGTGATCGCGGGTACGGACAACTTGCCCGGCGCGCTCTGCCCGCCGGTCATCGCGACGGCGTCGTTGTACAGGAGCTTGTAGGTGATGTCGACGCCCGCCGCGACGGCGGCCCGGATGGCCAGCGAGCCGGAGTGGGCGAAGGTGCCGTCGCCGAGGTTTTGGATCAGGTGCCGACGGCTGACGAAGGGGGCCATCCCGATCCACTGCGCGCCCTCCCCGCCCATCTGGGTGACACCGGTGATCTCGCCGTGGCCGGCCTGGTTGACCATGACCATGCCGTGGCAGCCGATGCCCGCGCCCACCAGTGCGTCGTCGGGGGTCTTGGTCGAGGTGTTGTGCGGGCAGCCGGAGCAGAAGAACGGCGTGCGTTGGTCGATCAGCGGCAGGGTGCGCCGCCGGACCGTCTCCGCCTGTGCCAGGCGCGGATGCGGCAACGGCACGTCGGTGTGCACCGCCAGCCGGGCCGCGACCACCCGGCCGACGGAGGTCGCGTCCAGCACGCCGGCCCCGGGCACCAGCGGCGCCCCGCGCTCGTCGCGCCGGCCGGTCACCCGGGGCGGCGTCGGCGTCGCGTACAGCGCCTCCTTGACCGACCGTTCCAGGAACGGCCCCTTCTCCTCCAGGACGAGCACCTCGGCCAGGCCGGCGGCGAAGTCGCGGACCGCGTCCTCGTCGAACGGGTGGATCAGCTCGACCTTGAGGATCCGCACCAGCCCCTCGTCGATGCCCAGATGCCCGATCGCCTGCATCAGGTCGTAGTAGGCGGTGCCGGCCGTGACGATGCCCAGCTTGGCGTCCGGCGCCGGGTGGGTGAGGCGGCTCAGGCCGTGGCGTCGGCCGTAGGCGCGGGCACGTTCGAGGCGGGTCTCGACCAGGTCGCGTTCCAGTTCCACGAGCCTGGGCCCGATCATCAGCGCGTCGGGTCGATGCGGCTTGCCCGCCGGCGGCTCCGGGTGGAAACGGTCGGTGCCCACGGCCACCGTCGCGGTGGCGTCGGCGACGCGGGTGACCACCTTCAACGCGGTCCACAGGCCCGAGTCGCGCGAGCACGCGATGGCGTGCCGGCCGAGGTCGATCAGCTCCTGCACGTTGCCCGGGTGCAGGACCGGCACGCCCAGCGCGGCCAACATCGCCTCGGAGGCCCCGGGGACGGTGGAGGACTTGGCGGCCGGGTCGTCGCCGACCAGCATGAGTACGCCGCCGGCCCCGGCGCCGACCAGATTGCCGTGCCGGATCGCGTCGGACGCTCGATCCAGCCCCGGCGACTTGCCGTACCAGACCCCCAACACACCCTCGACCGTGTGCGAGGGAAGCGTCGCCGCCAACTGGCTGCCGGCCACCGCGGTCGCGGCGAGCTCCTCGTTGACCGCGGGGCGGAAGACCACGCCCAGGTCCGCGACCAGCGCGCGTTGTCGGTCGAATTCCAGGTCGACGGTGCCCAGCGGGGAGCCCTGGTATCCGGACACGAACGCGCCCAGCCCGGCTCCCGGCACGGCGTCGGCGCGGCCCAGGTCCGCTCGGCGTTGGTCCAGGATCAGCCGGACGAGCGCCTGAACGCCGGAGAGGAACACCTGCCCCTCGGGCTCGGTGTAACGGCCCGTCAGGCCGGCGCGGCGGACGACCGTCGCCGTCCGTCCCGTCGCCGTCGGCTCCGCGGCCGTCACGTCCGCGGCCGTGGCTTCCGTGGCCGTCGCATCTGTGGCCGTCACTTCGATCCTTCCCGAATCTCGCGGACGAATCGCCGCCCGCACCCGTGGTTCCGGCGCATCAGTCGGCCGACACCGGGTGGGCGGGGCGGTCGGAGCCCAGCGCCGCCAGCGGGTGGCTCATCTCGGGGCCGGCCAACGCCCAGGTGCGGCCGGTGAGCACCGTGGTGGGGGTCCCGCCGGCGTAGTCCGTCAGGAGTCGCTCGGGGTCGAACGCCGGTCCGATCGGATCGGCGGTGAACTCCGGCCCGGCCAGGTACTCGTTCACCTGCGCCGTGGTCGCGAAGACGTCGATCTGCAACTCGACCAGGTTGCCGTCCGGGTCGCGGTAGTACAGCGAGGTCGTGGGGCCGTGCGCGACGCACACGTGCGGACGGATGCCCGCCTCGCGCAACTCCACGTAGCGGTCCAGCAGATCGGTGAGCGAACCGAACGTGTAGGCGGCGTGTTGCATGCCCACGGTCAGCGGGGTGCGCTCGGTGAGCTCGATCGGCGCGCCGATCAGCGCGAGCCGGTGGTGCTCCTCGTCGAAGGTCAGGAACGTCACCTGGTCGGTGCGGTGCACGACATGGGCGCCGAGAACCCGGCAGTACCACGCGCACATCTCGTCCTTGCGATTGGTTTGCAGCACCACGTGCGCGAGGCGTTGGTTGGCGGCCACGATCGAACTCCCTGCTGTGCGAATGAAGAACGGACGAAATCGAACGAAAAGCTGGGCGGACCCGCCGTGTTCGCGGCGGGATCCAACGGCCGGCGGAGCATCAACCCCGGCTCGGCCGGGGGCTCTTCGCGAGTACTCGGGAGAGCACCGAGACGAGGTCGGCCCGCGTCCCGGGGTCGGCGTGCGCGCTCCGGAAGGCCACGTGGCCGTCGGGGCGCACCAGGACGCAGCCGGTGGGGCCGACCCCGTACAACTCCTGCCAACCACCGCCCTCGTCCGCCAGTTCGGCGCCGGGGCCCACCCGGTAGGCGGCGATCTCCACGCCCAGGCACGACTCCGCCTGCCGGGCGGCGGCCAACCAGTCCTGCCCCAACGGGCCCGCCAGCAACAGGAATCCGCCCCGCACCAGGTCGACCGAGGCCAACCGCGTGCCGTCGGGGGTGCGGAACCACGTGTGCGGCGCGAGCGCGCCGGGGCGGGCGTTCGCGACGTAGTCGGTGATCGTGGAGCGCCGCGCGAGCGTGCCGTCGGCGACCACGCCCGCCGACGAGTAGGTGTAGCCGAACACCTGCCCGCGGAAGAAGAAGTGCTCCCGTTGCGCGGGGATCCCGGCGGCCAGCCGAGCCCGCAACGCGTCGCCGTCCGGCTGCCCTTCGGGCTCCTCGATGGCGGACAGCGCCGCCGCGTCGGTGAACATCGCGCCGGTGGCCGCCATCCGCTCGGCGTTGCGCATGCTCTGCGCGGCATTGAACTCGGCGACCTCCATCCGCTCCGCCTCGTAGGTGTCCAACAGGCCGTCGCCGGCGTGTCCGCGCAGCACCGCGGCGAGTTTCCAGGCGAGGTTGTGCGCGTCCTGTACACCGGTGTTCATCCCGAAGCCGCCGGTGGGCGGGAACCGGTGCGCCGCGTCGCCCGCGAGGAACACCCGCCCCGCGCGGAACCGTTCGGCGATCGCGATCTCCAGCGTCCACGGCAGCGTGCTGCGCACGTCGACCTTCAGGTCGGGCACGCCGACCGCGCGACGCACGATCTCCGCGCAGCGCTCGGGGGTGTACGTGTCGCGGTGTTCCCGCTCGGGGTCGAAGGCGAAGTTGTAGGTCCAGCGGCCGATGCCGTCCAGGGTGATGAAGGCGCCCTGGGTGTCCCCGTTGAGGATCCACCAGACCAGGTAAGGCCGTTCGCGGGCGAACTCGGTCAGGTCGGCATGGAAGTAGACGTTGATCAGGTGGCCGGCCGGCGCGAGCGCGGCGGCGCGGATGCCCAGATGCTCGCGGACGGGGCTGCGGGCGCCGTCGGCGGCGACCACGTAGCGGGCCCGGAGCGTTTCCACCGACTCGCGGGCGGCTTCCCCGCGGGCCTGCCGGAGTGTGGGCTCGGGCGCCGGCTCGGCGGTGCCCGGTCGACGGCGCACCGTCACGTCCACGCCGGTCTCGTCCTGTTCGACGCCGATCGCCTCGACGCCGAAGTCCACCCGGATCCCCAGTTCGCGCACGGCAGCGAGCAGGATCGGTTCGAGGTCGTCCTGCGGACACGAGAGCGCCGGCTCGCTGGAGTCGGCGGAGCCCCCCGCGGGTTCGCCGGGCTGCTCGTCCGCCATGATCCGGCCCAGTTCGAGGCCGGCCATCCGCGTCATCCAGCCGATGCCCACGGCCCGCTCCACCGGCAGCGCGGCGGCGCGCACACGCTCCGATACGCCCCAGTCGCGAAAGAGCTCCATCGTCCGCGCGTTGACCACGTGTGCCTTCGGGTGCGTCGAGGTCGACCCGCGGCGCTCGACGACCCGGGTCGTGACCCCGAGCCGCCCCAGTTGCAGGGCGGTGGCGAGACCGACCGGTCCGGCACCGATCACGAGTACTTCCACCTCTGGACTGTCCATCGTTGCGCTCCCCGGAGTTCGCCGTGTGAGGACTTCACGGTCACATGACTTTGACTTCGAGTCAATGATTCTTTGACTTGGAATCAAAGTCGCGGAAACATACCTCGGGTAGTGCTGCGGCGGACCCGCCCCGGAGCGGGCACAGGCCGCTCACCTGCGACGGAGCAGGTGGGCCCGGTCGCGATGGGGCATGCCTTGACTTGGAGTCGAGGGGGCGCAGATTCGAATCCTGACCCCGACAGTGCTCAAGAGGCGCCGACAAGAGCAAAAGCCCAGGTCAGCGCCTCTTGTAGGTTTGAACACTCACCGGTTGGACGCATCACCCGAGACCTCTTGGGGACCATGTGGGGACCAGCCCGGGTCCAGATGCACCTGAAGCGCCTCCGAAGCGTCGGCAACCTGCCGGAGTTCGGGGTGCCGATACCGCTGCGTCGTCGACAACGATCCATGCCCGGCGATCTTTTGCAGCACGTGCACGGGGATGCCCGCGTCGGCCATCCAGGTCAGCCCGGTGTGCCACAGTCCGTGCCGTACCAGGAACTCGCAGCCCCGGGCGGCGACAACCTCGTCCCAGTGCGTGGCGTCCCGCAGGATTGCCGTGGTGATCCGCCCTCCCCTCGGCGCGGTGAACAACCGCATCATCGGGTCGGCATCCACGAACACCCCGGCGGGCGGGGGCCGCTGGGGGAGATCACCGCGGACGACCACCGAGGCGACGACCGGGTCCAGACCTTCGAGGACACCACTCCGGTCGAGTTGGTCCACGCGTTCGTAGCCGCCCGTGCGGGAACCCCGGCTGCGCGGGCAGGACTCGAGCCGTACACGCGAACAGCGTGTGCGGCTCTCGCCGTTCCGGTCAACGCTACGACGAGAAGGGCCCGCCTCCCGACGCCCTACCAACGAACCATCGCGAGAAGTCCTCGAAGCGCTCGCATCCCGCGAACGAACGCGGTCTGCAATACGCTCCGCCGTTCGCCTCACGTCGCCCCGGTCCGGGGCCGCCGACGCCGGCCCCGACTGTTCGGGGTGGGCAGGGAGCAGTCGGCGGGGTCGGGTGTGTCCGGGGTCGAGCGGGCGAACCGGGAGGTATTCGTGGGCCCGGATCGCCGAACCGACCCGTTGCCGTGCCGGTTGGGCGCCGTTCGCCCGGTTCAGTCGATGACGTGGCCGAGGGGGCCCTCCAGAACGTAGCGACTCGGATCCTCGCAGCCTGGATCGGTGGTGACCAGGTGTTGGCGGGTGCCGGGGCTGAAGCACCGGTAGAGGGGAACCATGCCCGTGACCCGGTCGCGGTAGACGTGGCCGAGGAGGCCCTCGAAGGAGTAGTGGCTGGGGTCCTCGCAATCGGATTCGGTGGTCACCAGGTGATCGTTGGTGCCGGGGCTGAAGCAGCGGTAGAGGGGAACCGTGCCTGCGGCCTGGTTGCGGTGGACGTAGCCGAGGGGGCCTTCCAGGGAGTAGCGGCTGGGGTCCTCGCAGCCGGATTCGGTGGTCACCAGGTGGTCTTGGGTGGCGGGGTTGAAGCAGCGATAGAGGGCGACGGGTCCGGAGCGGTCGGCGACGGTGAGTTCGATCGCGGTGTCGTTGGCATCCCAGGTTCCCGGAATCGTCAGGGTCACCCGGTTGATGTCCCGGTCGAGCGCCACCGGTGTGCCGTCCTTGACGAGGGAGGCCGCGGAAAAGACCTTGCCGTCGCGGGGCAGCGGGAGGACGAGGGTGCGTCCGGCGGGCGGGTTGAGGACGTGGAGGTATTCGGTGCGGTCGTCGGGTGATCTGGTGGCCACACCCCAGGGCAGGTCGGTGATGCGGGTTCCGGGTTTGGTGGGGTAGGAGGTGCTGGGTCGGGTGCCGAGGACGGACTTCTTGATCGGGTCGATCCAGGCACCGACTTGCCGGAGTGCGGGCATGACGCCGGGTTCCCAGCCGCCGCCGGCGTAGGGGCCGGCCGCCCAGGCCGTGCTGCCGCCGTCGGTGTTGGTGGCAGCCTCCAGGACGGTGTAGCGGAACAGGCTCCGCGGCCCGTACTTCACGGAGCCGCCGGTCTCCGACGCCCACCACGAGGTCCCGGTTCCACGCAAGGTCGCCGCCACCGGCTCGGCGCGGCCGGGCCACAGGTCACCGTCGGACTGCGCGAACTCGTCCTGGCCGAAGTACTCCTTCATGCCCTTGTCCAGGCCGTACAGGTTGCCGTAGTCATTCTGGATGAGGACGGCGCGCGGATTGACCGCCTTGATCGTGGCGCGCAGTCGGGGGTAGTCGATGACGGTCTGGCTGTCGCCCTGGGGGCTTCCCTCGTCCATGTACAGGCCGTCGATGCGCGCGCCGTAGCGTTGCATCAGCTCCTGGTAGACATCGTTGACGAACGCGTTCCAGGTGGGGCGGTCGAAGTCCGCTCCCGGGTTCCAGGGCTGGTCGGGCGGGTGGGGTTGGGTGCCCCAGCCGGTCCTCTGCCTGTCCGCGGCGGTGAACTCCATGCCGTCGCGCGGATGGGTGTAGAGGTAGACGTGGATGCCCTTGGCCTTGACCGCGGTGATCATGTCCGCGATGAGGTCGCGGTCGACGCGGTGGTCGGGCAGGCCCCAGTCCAGCATCTTCCGGCTCGGATACAGGGCGACCATTCGGGAGTGCCAGGCGGTGAAGACGATGTACTGCACCTTCGCGGCGGCCAGATCGTCGGCGAACCCGGTCGCGTCGAAGCCGTTCGCCAGGGCGTCGGGGTCGGCGACGACCGCGCCGCCGGGATTCACCGTGAGGCCGGGCACGTAGTGAACGAAGAGACCGTACTTGTGATCGAGAATGTTGGTCGTTCCGTCGTCCGCATAAGCCCGTTGCGTCGGGAAGGGCCCCACGAGGAGGGCCGTCAGCAGGGCCAGGGCGATGAACAGGCCCGTCGTCCTCCGCCTGCCGGATAAGTACACGAGCAAATCCCTTCGTGTGGTTGCAGGGCTTGCGGGAGCAGCAGGAGGCGGTTACCCACGCGACGGCAAACGGTGCACGGCGAGGGTGACATGGATCCGCCGGCGTCCCGCCCCGGTCGCCGATCCGTGGGCGCCACGGGTCCGCGTCCGTGCGGTACGCAACGCCGGGAATCGACGGCCGGCCGGGGACGCACGCAACGACTCGGAGCGTGGCGACGGACTCGGGCAGCGTTCACGGTCCGTCGTCGGGTGCGGTGCGCGACCGCCGGTCGGGGCCCGGGCCGGGGCTGCTCGCGATCAGGTGAGGGTCAGGGGCGCGTCGAGCAGGTACGCCGCCAACGGGCCGGTCATCCGGGATCGGGTCGGCGCGCACAGGGCGAGCGCGTCGGCGACACCGGCGAGGTGGGCGACCTCGTCGGCGTCGGCGGTGTCGAGGCGGCCGAGAAGTTCGACCGCGCGCGGGACGATCCGGGCCAGGGCGTCCTGGACGCCGTAGCGCACGTACAGCGCGTGGGCGAGTGTCGCGTCGTCCGGGTCGCCGCCGTCGATCCGCAGGGCGACACCCTCCACCGCGGACATCGCGCCTTCCGTTTCCACCAGCAGGGCGATGCGTTCGGACTCGGGCACCCCGCCGTCGCGCAGCACCCGTTCGACCAGCGCGTCGACGGCCCCGACGTGGGCGACCGTGGCCAGCAGCTGGTACAGGGCGAAGCCGGCCGTCAACACGGAGTCCAGGGGTTTGTCCAGGGCCGAGGCCCGCACCAGGAACTCCGGGGCCACCACGACGTCGTCGAGGGTGACCCGCTCCCCGTCCGTCCCGTCGACGTTCACGCCCTCGCTCTCCGCGGGCACCAGCACCACCGCCGACTCCCGGCCCCCACCGTCGGTGCGCTCGATCGTGACACCGGCAACGAGCATGTCCATCGACCGGGCCAGGGCGCCCACGCACGTGGCACCGGTCACTCGTACCCCGTCCGGTGTCACCTCGGCGGTCATCGACGGCGCCAGGACTGCGCCGTCGGGACCCTCGTAGGGGAAGTCGCACGCCACGAGGCTGTTGCCACCGGCCAGACCCTGGACGAGATACGACTCCACGCCCCCGTCGTCGACGGCGGCCAGGCCGAGCAGGACCGCCACCGAGAAGTGATGCACGGCGCAGGTCGCCGCCAGCGACGGCGACCTGCCGGCCAGCGCGCGCTGCACCCGCACCGCCTCCACCGCGCTCGCCCCGCGCCCCCCGTAGGAGGCCGGAACCACCAGCCCGGGGCCACCGCCGTCGCGAAAGAGTCCGATACCCGGTCCCGCCGGATCCTCCAACTCCCCCGCCGGCACCGCCTGCAGACTCTCGTCCAGCCCCGGCAACAACTTCGCCGCGGCGGCCCGCTCCCGCTCCAGAAAACGCATGTCCCCCACTCTCCCCCGCGGCGGCCGGTCGGCCGGCGGCTCGAACCGTCCACGACGCCCGTGCGGCGCGCGGCAGTTGCCACACCTACCGGGGCCGCACCGACCCCCGGAGGGCAATGTACCCAGGCGGCGTCCACGGACACCGCCCGTTCCGAGCCGGCCACCCCGGAAGCCGTGGTCCACGCCCCTGCCGCCTGGCACGGATGCGATCGGGTGGCACTCGACGGCCTGGCTCGCGGAGCCGGGGCGGCGGCGCCCACCCCGCCGATCCCGCAAGCGCGGTCGCGGTCGCGGTCGCCGAAGTCGTCCGCCGCGGCGCGGTGTACGCGACGGTGTGACCGGGGTCGATGCCGAAGCGCTCACGTCTACCGCGACCGGGTCACGGGCACCGATCCCCGTTGCCTCGGCCCCGGCACCCGCCAACACCTGGCGACCACCGATCCCGGCTGGAAGACCCGGCCGCTACACCCTCGAGGGCCCCTCGGCACGTCATCGACTGAACCGGGTCTTTGACCTCCGACGCGTCGCACGACGCCTTCGGCCCCTGGCCCGTCGTCCACGCCCGCGCGTGCAGCCGCGCCGTCGATTCGTCGGCGACCGCCCCGAAGTCCCGCCGTTCGTCGTTCCGCCGGCTCTCCCCGGTGTGGGTGCGTGTCGTTGCGTCCCGCCCGCCGTACCCGGCGATGCGGACAGGACCGCGGTGCCCGACTCCGCCCTGCGGTCCATCGTGGGCCGGGTTCGTTCACGGGGCCGCGCGGCGTCGCATGGCCTGGATGTCCGACCTTGTGTCAGCCAACCTTTTGGCGCGGCTGTGGCGTCGAAAACGCCTTCCGATACTGGCACTTGGCCACCGCGAAGCACTCACCGATCGCATGTCCGTGACGCTCCCGGAGGAGACGCCATGCCGCTTCCCGATCAAGAAGGGCCATGGCCCGTTGTTCGAGTTGTCATGTGCGGCCAGGGCGATCGGTCGCGCGGTGCCTTCGCCGTACGACCGTTCCGCGTCTCGTTGCCCTTGCAGCGATCAGGATGCGACTGTCAGGGCAGCTTCCACATTCGGTTCACGAGGGGGTTGACGGCGCGTACGCGTGGCGGTGGCGTCGAGTCCTTGGGTGCCGGTGTCGTGTAGGGCGAGCGTCGCGCGCAGGAGCCGGGCTGCGGTCGCCGCGTCCGGGCGTGCGGAAGGAAGCTTGGCCAACAGGGCGGCCAGGAGTTCGCCCAACGGTCCCGCGTGCGGTGCCGACGGCGGCGGACTCGTACGGAGGGCCTCGTTGATCTCGATCCATGTCCGGCCGGGGTAGGGCGGATGTCCCTCCACGGCGGCGTACAGCGTCGCACCGAGGGCCCACAGGTCGGCCGGCGCCTCCACCGGGTCGCCGGCCAATTGTTCCGGGGCCATGTACTGCAGGGTTCCCATGATGACGCCGACACTGGTCAACGGACCCGAGGCATCGAGGATCCGGGCTATGCCGAAGTCCGTGATGACGGCGCGGTCCCCGTCCATCAGGACGTTGTCGGGCTTGAGATCTCGGTGGACGATCCCGGCGGCGTGCGCGTGCGCAAGCGCGTCTGCGACATCCGCGCCGAACGCGGCGACCCGCCCCCGATCGAGCCGGCCCTCGTGGGCGATGAGTGCGGCGAGGGATGGCCCGGGCAGTAACTCCATGACGATCCACGGCACCCCCTCGTGCAGCGTCACGTCGTGGACGGTGACGATGCCGGGGTGACGCAGTCGGGCCGCAGCCTGTGCCTCGCGCATGGTCCGGGCGATCTGCCGCTCGCGCGCCGTGCTCGGCAGGTCGTCCGACAACAGGACTTCCTTTACCGCGACTTCGCGGTCGAGGCGCTCGTCGCGACCGCGCCAGACCCGGCCCATCGCGCCCGCTCCGACTGCTTCGAGCAGTCGGTAGCGTCCATCCACCAGCAACCCCGTGACTCCCGTCATGGCGATCACCGTACGACAACGCACCCCAACCGACGGTCGACAATGACCTGCAGCCTGGGGCCGGCCGTCTGTCGACTGGCACGTGCCCAGAGGTCCAAGTCGGCCCACCACTCTGGCAGGGAGTCGGTCCGTGACGGGACCGACTCCCGTGGCCGGTCGTTATACCGGTGGAGATCACGTATTGCTCGGTGTCGTATTCCTGGGCGCGACCGGCCCTGAAATCGCTGTCATTCCCCGCTGAGACAAAGGAATATCGCGCAGTCACCTCGGAGGAGTGGGGCGGGGGTCTCGGACCGTCGGGTGCGACCCGAATCCTTGGCGTTTGCCGCTGAGATCGACGGTGAGGTCGAGGCGTTCGCAGGGTTGGCCCCGGTCGGGCTCGCAGTCGTCGGGGCAGAGGTAGAGGCCCGGTTCTCCCGAAGCTACGGCGAAGTGACAAGTAGCAGGCGGGGTCGGGGACTTCGCCGGCTTGGAGGGCGGCGAAGTCGGCGGGGCCTTCTCGGCAGCTTCGGGGGACGCCTCGCGTTTGGCGTACTCGGCCAGTGCCCGGTGGATGCCGGCCACCGAGGGGTTGTGCCCCTTGCGCTTGCCGGTGGGGATGATCAGGTCGGGCCGGATCTGCTCGACGGACTCGCCGTTCGCGCGGCGCCGCAGCACGGTGTGCGGCATGTCGTCGGTGACGACCGGCGGTCGGCCGCCGTGCCCGCCCTTGCGAGAGGCGGTGTCGAGCCCTTCCGGTGTGGACTCGCGGATGTTCTCCCGCTCGGCACCCTGCGGGACCTGGCAGCTCAGCCGGCGCGCGCGGTCCACCGCGGCGGCGTCCACAACCGGGCACCGGCGCCGCCGACCTGGATCAGCGTTCCGGTATGTCGATCC
>NZ_JBEXUX010000076.1:0-46842 GCF_040629175.1 Embleya sp. NPDC005971
AGACCTGCGGTATTGCGCGACCCAGTTCCCGAGCGTGGTGTCGTTGACACCCAGCTCGCGCGCGACCTGGATGATCGGACGGGGGCCGTCCAACACCAGGCGAACGGCTTCGTCCTTGAACTGCTGTGTATATCTCTTTGGCACGTGCTTTCTCTTTCCGGTTTCCTACAACCCTACGCGGGTCGCTGTCCGGAAGATCAAGGGCACCTCAAACCGACCGGCGAGAGTGCGTGTCGAGGGCCGGTTTGTGCACCCCGGCAACCGAAACCGCCCACTCACAGCCCCGCCCTTCTCCTTCTCACCCGCAACCGCCCACCCACCGCACGCCGAAACGGCCCGACCCACTCGGGAAGGCCCCCCGGCGGACCCGACCGGACCGCCCACCCTTCCGCGCCGTTGCCAGCGCCTTTCCCGCCAAGCAACGCCCGCGTCTCGCCGGGGAGTCCAGGGTTCCCGGCCGCCGGTGACGGTGGGACCGGGTCGATCTCCGCCGGTCCACGCCGACCGTTTAGCACTGAGCCTCCCGCTGCCCACCGACACACGACCGCCGGCCGCGAACACCCGACCCACTCGGAAAGGCTCCCCGGCGGACCCGACGAAAGCGCCCTCCCGCTCCGCCGTTGCCGGCGCCTTTCCGGCGAGCAACACGCGCCTCTCGCCGGGGAGCCCAAGGCTCCTGACCGCCGGTGACCGTGGGACCGGGCTGATCTCCGCCGATCCACGCCAACCGTTTAGCACTGAGCCACCCGCTGCCCACCAAGACGCGACCGCCGGCCGTGAACACCCGACCCACTCGAAAAGGCTCCCCGGCGGACCCGACCAGACCGCCCACCCTTCCGCGCCGTTGCCAGCGCCTTTCCCGGCAAGCAACACCCGCGTCTCGCCGGAGAGCCCAAGGCTCCCGGCCGCCGGTGACCGTGGGACCGGGCTGATCTCCGCCGATCCACGCCGACCGTTTAGCACTGAGCCACCCGCTGCCCACCAAGACGCGACCGCATGCCGCAACCGCCCGACCCACTCGAAAAGGCTCCCCGGCGGACCCGACCAGACCGCCCACCCTTCCGCGCCGTTGCCAGCGCCTTTCCCGGCAAGCAACACCCGCGTCTCGCCGGAGAGCCCAAGGCTCCTGACCGCCGGTGACCGTGGGACCGGGCCCACCTCCGCCGATCCACGCCGACCGTTTAGCACAAGGCCATCCGCTGCCCACCGACACACGACCGTCGGCCGTGAACACCCGACCCACTCGGAAAGGCCTTCGGCGAACCTCCCCGGGCCGCCCTCCTTCCGCGCCGTTGCCAGCGCTTTTCCCGCCGAGTAACGCCCGCCTCTCTCCGAAGAGACAAAGGCCCCCGACCACCGGCGCCCCCGGGACCACGCCCACCTCCCCCAGCCCACGCCAACCGGTTAGCGCAAGGCACCCGCCCCAACCCCACCAAGACGCACCCCCGCCCAAGGCCGACCCGACCCCGGGCCGCTGACGCCGGTGCCCGGAAAAGCGCAGGTACCCCCACCCTCCCACTCGTCTCATATTCGGGATACTGTCCCCAGCATGAGAACCACCGATGACAGCGCGGCAGCGCCCCAAGAAGGTGACCCGGCGGAGATCGAGGGGCGGTTGGCTCGTCGGCTGGCCGGGCTTCGGGGGGAGCGTGGGTGGTCGTTGGATGAGTTGGCGCGGCGGGCCGAGGTGAGTCGATCCACGTTGTCCCGGTTGGAGCGGGGCGAGATCAGTCCGACGGCGGCTCTGCTGGGTCGATTGTGCGCGGTGTACGGGCGGACCATGTCGCGGTTGTTGGCCGAGGTGGAGGCGGAGCCGCCGCAATTGGTGCGTGCCGAGCGGCAGGAGGTGTGGGTGGATCGGGCCTCGGGGTTCACCCGGCGGTCGGTGTCGCCGCCGCATCCGGGGCTGCGGGGCGAGGTGGTCCAGGGGGCGTTGCGGGGCGGCGCGGACATTTCCTACGACGGGCCGCCCGTACCGGGATTGGAGCAGCACATCTGGGTGTTGGAGGGGGTCCTGGAGGTGACCGCCGGCGGCCATCTCCACGAGGTGCGCGCCGGGGACTGCCTGCGCTTCCGGTTGTGGGGACCGTCGCGCTTCCGCTGCGCCGGTCCGGAGCCGGTTCGGTACGCGCTGCTGATCGTCCTGCCGTAAGAAGAGCCACGGAGACCTCGATGCACACCATCACCTGGTTGACCCCCGACGACTTCCGAGCCGACGTGGCCGGCCTGGCCGACCTCCTCACCGACGTCGTCGCCGACGGCTCCTCGCTCGGCTTCCTGGCGCCCTTCGACGCGACCGAGGCGGCGAGTTGGTGGCGAGCACGGGAGTCGGCCGTCGCCGACGGCAGCCTGTGCGTCTGGATCGCCCGAGGCGCGGACGGCGTCGCCGGCACCGTGAGCCTGGCCCTGGAACGCAAGCCCAACGGCCGACACCGCGCCGAGGTGGTCAAGCTCATGGTGCACCGCGACGCCCGAGGCCACGGCCTGGGCCGTGCTCTGCTCGCCACCGCCGAACAGGCCGCCGCCCGGGTGGGCGCCACCCTGCTGCTGCTCGACACCGAGACCGACAGCACCGCCGACCACCTCTATCGCGCGGCCGGCTGGACCCGATACGGCGTCGTCCCCGACTACGCGGCCGACCCCGCCGGCGCGCTCCGGGACTGCAGCTTCTACTACAAACAACTGAGCTGAGCCGCCCCAATCCGCCCTAACTCGCCGTAACTCAGCCCAACACGCCCAAACCCAACCCGAACCAACCCAGCCCAACACGCCCCAACCCAACTCGATCCGCCCCGATCCGACCGGCCCCGATCCCCCATCCCCCGGCAGGCACCACGCCCGGAGCGGGGGCCGGCACCAGCGCCGAGTCTGGGGGTCGCCGGATACTGCCCGGGGGTCCGACTTCCCTACCTTCAGGGGGAGTCAGTCATCCGCCGAAACAAGGGGACGATCAGCGTGGATCGCACGAGAAACCGCAAGTTGGCCAGGGTCGTCGCAAGTGCCGGACTCGCGCTCGGCGCCGTGGGACTGTGCACCGCCCCGGCCCTGGCGAACGATCGACCGGCGCCCCCAACCGCCTCGAACCCAGCCGCCACGAACCCAGCCGCCACGAATCCAACCGCCTCGCCCCCGGCCGCCACGCCGCTGCCCGCCTTCGACTTCACCGACTGCCCCGCGCTGCCGGCGAGCGCCGACCCGAACAAGTGGCGCTGCGAAGTGCACGTCGCCACCGGCCGGATGCGACTCGGCGGACTCGACGTCCCGCTCCGGCCGATGACCATCACCCATGCCGAGGGACCGCTGCCCGACGGCTCGACCGGGCAGGTGTTCGGGGCGCTGCACGCGACGCCGAGCCCGGCCGCCGGTGGCCTGCTCGGCATCCCCGGACTCCCCGAGCAGGCCCCCGTCCTGGGGGTGAACGTCGAGACCAGGTACGGCGGTTGGTTCGATTTCCTCTCGCACGGTACGTCCGCCGGTGGGCTGGACGTGACGCTCGCCCTGGGTGGGCCGTTGTTGCCCAAGGACTGTTCGATCGGCACCGCCGAACACCCGATCCGGCTGACCATGATGCGCAAGGGCCCCAACGAATGGGTGTCCAAGGACCCGCCCATCCTCAAGGGCACGTTGTGGGACAACACCGTCGCGCTCCCGGCCGCCACGAACTGCGGCCCACTGGGCACGCTCCTCAACGGGCGCAACCACCTGCCCTCGCCCGCCGGCGACAACTCGATCACCCTGGACGGCCTCTACACGTTCAAGACCTACGCCCAACTGGGCCGCTGACCCCGCACGCACTCCGGCACCGACCGGGCCAACGCGGATGGCCGTACCCTGGCGCGGCCATCCCGCGACGGAGCGACAAGGGGAGCACGTGGACCTGGCGACGCGATATCAAGGTCTGTACGAGGCGGCGCTGTTCACCGCGGAGTGTGCCGAGGACGCCTACCCGCTCGGCGCCCTCGATGCCCCGCTCCGATCGTGGATTCGCCGGGAACTCGCCCCGCGCGCACACAGTTTGGCGTACTGCGACAATCGGCTCGACGTCGCGACGGCGGTCGAGGGTCTGGCCGCGATCGCGCCGGGCTATGCGGAGTTGCGTCGGGACCTGTTCGGCGACCTGCACCACCTCGGCCGGCCCGTACCGATCTGGCGGGCGGTCGGCGCCCATCTCGCCGTGCTCGCGCCCCTCCAGGTCTGGCGACAACCGCCCGCCTACGCCCTCTCGCTGCGCGACGCGGGCACGGCTCCGGGCGACGTCCAGTCGTGGGACTTCACGGTCTTCCCACGCTCGGGCGATCCTCGCCATCCGGGCACCGTGCACCCGGTGATGTTGTTCCCGGACACGGACCCGACCTCGCGCCCGGGGCCGGTCCCGCGCACCGCACAGGTGACCGGGGAACTCGAGGATCAACGCGTGCACTATGAGCAACTCACCTACGGCTTCCAGGCGTTGGGCCGCCAAGTGCACTTCGCCGCCCTGTCCGACCCCGATCGAGGACAGCACCCACCGCCACCTCCCGCCACCTGAACGAAAAGCCCGCCCCGAACAGTCCGCCCCGGACGGCCCCGCCGTCCGGGGCGGAGTCGTTTCCGGACCCGGAAATCGAAGACGAGGACGCTTTCTCCTTCTAATGGTTCGCGGTGTGTGTAATCATTAGATAGAGCGACGGGGACACTGCCCCGCCCTTTCGTCACACACCGAACCATCAACGGAGGGGGATGCCGTGGCCACCCGATACCACCGCGGAGAACGCGCGGTGCAGGATCGCGCCGACCTGACTCGGCAGGCGTCGTTCGCACTCGGCGGCATCGGGGAGTCCATCCCGCCGGTCGCCGCCGCGTTCCTCGCGGAGCAGCCCATGATCATCGTCGGCGGCACCGACGCCGCGGGCCGCCTCTGGTCCTCGCAACTGGTCGGTGCCCCCGGCTTCCTGCGCGTCCCCGACCCACGCACGCTCCTGGTCGATGCGCTCCCGCTCGCCGCGGACCCGCTCGCGGCGGCCCTTGCCGGGCCGAGCACGGTCGGCATGATCGCCATCGAGCCGACGTCCCGACGCCGGATGCGGATCAACGGCCGCTCCACACCGGTGACCGGCGGCCTGCGCGTCGACCTCGACCAGGTGATCGCCAACTGCCCCAAGTACATCCAGAAACGCGACTTCCGCTTCCTCTCCGACCCGAGGTCCGAACCGGAGTCCGCTCCCCGCCCCGCCACCGCGCCGCCCACCCGAGGCGTCGCCCTCACGCCCGCCCAACAGCAGACCCTGCGGGCCACCGACACCTTCTTCGTGGCCAGTTCGGACGAAGCCGGCAACACCGACGCGTCGCACCGAGGTGGCAATCCCGGCTTCGTCCAAGTGTTGTCCCCCACCGTGCTGCGCTGGCCGGACTACGTCGGCAACGCCATGTTCCTCACCCTGGGCAACCTCGAACTCCATCCGGCGGCCGGTCTGTTGGTGCCCGGCTGGGACACCGGATCGACCCTGCATCTGACCGGCGCCGCCCGCACCATCTGGGACGCGGACGAAGTCGCCCGGGTGCCGGGAGCGCAGCGCCTGGTCGAGTTCACCGTCACCGGCGTGGTGGAGATCCCCGACGCCGTCCCGCTGCGCTGGAGTGCGCCGAACTACTCCCGCTTCAACCCGCCCGTGAACTGAACGACCCACCGGACAAGGGAGTTGCCGCATGCGCGTCACCGTGGACACGAACCTGTGCCAGAGCCACGGCCAGTGCGTCTTCGCCGCACCCGCCGTCTTCTCCTTCGACGAGGACGACTACCTGCACTACGACACCAACCCCTCGGACGCGTACGCCGCACACGTACGCGCCGCCGCCTCCATGTGCCCGGTCCGCGCGATCACCGTCGACGCCGACGCACCGCGTGGCGAGGCGTGATTCGGCGCGGCCCGCCACCGCCTCGACCCCGCACGGGCCCGGTTCGGGCGGCATACGCTCGGGCCATGCCTTCGACTGCCATCGACTACCACCACGTCGACGTCTTCGCCGACCGCCCCTACACCGGCAACAGCCTCGCGGTCTTCGTCGATCCGCCGGCCCTGGACGCCGCGCAGATGCTCCGGATCACCCAGGAGCTGCGGCACTTCGAGACGATCTTCGTCACCACCCCGGACGCCGACGACGTGGTGCACGCCCGGGTGTTCGACCTGTTCGAGGAACTCGCGTTCGCCGGGCACCCGGTCCTCGGCGCCGGCGCCGTCCTGCACGCCGGGTCGGGCGCCGCCGTCGGCGAGGAACGCCGTTGGACGATCGCCCTGTCCGACCGGGTCGTCCCGGTGCGCACCCGGGCCGACGCCGACGGCCGGGTGTCCGCCGTGCTCGACCAGGGTCGGCCGGAGTGGATTCCCGCACCGGACCCGGCGCGCCGGACGGAGATCGCCGCAGCCCTGGGCCTGGACCCGGCCGACCTGGATCCGACGTTGCCGGTGGAGGTGGTCTCCACCGGCCTGCGCTACCTGGTCGTCCCGGTCGACGGCGCCGACCCGCTCGGCCGGGCCCGGATCGTGCACCCGGACTTCGGAGCCTTCCTGGCCGGCTTCGGCGCCGAGTTCGCCTACCTGCTGGACGCGAGCGCACCCGAGGGCCGGCACTGGAACAACGACGGCGGATTGGAGGACGTCGCCACCGGCAGTGCCGCCGGCTGCGTCGCGGCCTACCTGCTGCGCCACGGCCTGGCCCACACCGGCGCGGCACGCACCCTGTCCCAGGGCCGCTTCGTCGGCCGCCCCAGCACCCTGACCATCACCGCGCACGGCACTGCCGAGAACGTGGAGCGGATCACCGTCGGCGGCACCGTCGCCATGGTGGGCACCGGCACCCTGCACGCCCCGCCACCGCCGCGCCGCGCGTAGCGAGCCTGCGGCGGCCGGCGCGGGCCGCGCTCCAAGTCGCTTCCATGCGCCTTCCAGGATCCCCCGGCGAGAGTTCTTCCAGGACGACGAAGACCGCCCGATCCGAACCACCGCCTCACGGGGAGACCACCATGAACGTCAGGAACCTCACCACCACCCTGGCCGCACTCGGCGGCCTGTTCATCCTCTACATCGGCCTCTCCTTCCTGATCGCCCCGCAGTCGAGCGCGTCCGGGTTCGGTCTGCCGAGTTGGCCCGAGCACGAGGGCACCGCCTTCCTGGCCATCAAGGGCGTGCGTGACCTGGGCACCGGGCTGGTGCTCTTCGCGCTCCTGCTGACCGGTCACCGGCGAGCGCTGGGGTGGGCGATGCTGGCCATGTCCTTCATACCCGCCGGCGACATGGTGATCGTGCTGAGCAACGAGGGCTCGACCGGCAAGGCCCTCGGCATCCACGGCCTCACCGCGGTCCTGGTCGCGCTGACCGCCGGCCTGCTGTTGCGCGAACGCCCGGCGGCCCGGGCGGCGATGCCCACAACCGCCTCCCAGGCCACGACCCGGATCCCGGCCCCCGCGACGCGTTGACCCGCTCGGCCTCGACCCGGCCGCCCGCCCCGACCGCCCTTGCGGCGACGGGACGGGCGGCCGGCGTGTGTCGGGCAGCCTCCGACGGGCGCCCGCGAGCGGGTACCGTCGAGACCCGCGACCGGCCGGAGCGGGCGCGCCCGGACACCGGAGGAAGGAGCACGCGATGGACGAATCGCCACGGGTACAGGGCGAGTTGCAGGCCGAGATCATGGCCGTGTTGTGGCGGATCGAAGCCGGCACCGTCGAGCGCATCCGATCCGAACTGGCCGAGCCCTCGCGCGGGGCCTACACGACGGTGCAGACCGTGTGCAATCGGTTGGCCGAGCGCGGTCTGTTGGCCCGGGCCCGGGAGGGGCAGGCTTTCGTGTATCGGCCCGCCGTGACCGAGGCCGACTACGTATCGTCCTCGGTGAGTTCCGCGCTGGCCGCCGCGTCCGCACCGGCCCGCCGGGTGGCCCTCGCGCAACTGGTCGGCGGGCTGGACGTGTCGGAGTTGGCGGACCTGCGCGAACTCGCCCGCCGGATCGAACGGGAGCGCGACGCGCGATGAACACGCTCGCCGTCCCGGCCGCGCTCCTGGCCTCGGCGGTGGTGACACCACACCTGCTCCCCCTGGATCGGGTCCGCCCGGTGGGCGCGGCGACGGTATGGGGAACCGCCCTGGTGGCCCGCGCCGTCCTCGCGGTCGGCGCCGCGCTCACCGCGGTGATCTGCATGCCGGACACCCCACGCCTCGCACGTTGGCTGCGCGAGTTGCCGCATCAGTTGATCGCCGGCGTCGAGGACACCGAACTGCTGCTGGTCGGGCTGACGTTCCTGGCCGTGGCCGCCACCGTCCGACGTCTGTGGGCCTGCCTGAGCGGCGCCCGCGCCCCCGCGCATCCGCTCCCGCTGCCCGGTCCCGGCGGCAGCATCGTGGTCGGCGACCGCGAGGTGCTGCTCGCCGCGGTGGGTTGGCGACATCGGGCGATCGTGGTCAGCGCGGGCGCGTTGGCCGCGCTGGACGACGACGAGTCGGCGGCCGGACTGGCCCACGAACAGGGCCACATCTCCCGCGCGCACCACTGGTGGCAGGCCGGCGCCGAGGTCTGCCGACTGCTCGCCGGATGGCTGCCCGGGACCGCCCGGGCCGGCGACGAACTGTCCTTCCACCTGGAACGCGACGCCGACGTGTGGGCGGTCGACCACGCCCACGACCCACTCGTCCTGGCGAGCGCGGTGTGCAAGGCCGCGCTCGCCGCACCGGTCGGTACCGTCGCCGCGCCGCATCGGCTGATCGGCCGCTCACCGGCCTACGCCGGCCGCCGCATCCGACTGCTCCTGGAGGGTTGCCCGACCGGTACCCGGCGGCGCAACGCGGCCGTTCGCGCCGGGGCGCTCACCATGGCGGGCCTGGTGGTGGGCACGACCCTGGTCGGCACCGCACACTTCGGCACCACCCTGGTCCGCTGCCACATCACCGACGCCTGCACCCACCCGGCCCGGTTCGCCCACCCCCGCCAGGCCCCGTCCGGCGGCGCGGCCCCACCGAGATCCGGCGGACAGGGCCCAGGGGCCCCGGGCGACGCCTACGAGCCGGCGTCCTCCGGATCGCCCCGCGAAATCGTGGCCCACACCAGCAGTTCCCCCGCCAACGGCCGGCTCCCCCACTCCAACGCCAGCGCCTCGACCAGTCGAAGCCCACGACCGCACTCGCGTTCCCAGACCGACAGGTCCCAGAGCGATTCCTCCGGAGCCGCATCCGTCGGCATCGAATCGTCGAACCCCGCCCACGCACTCGGCGCCGGCGCCCTGCGCTGCTCCGGCAACGCCCGCGGTCCGAGCGAGGCACCGGACACCGCCGACCCGTTGGCGCGGGACAGCCGCCTGGGCCGAGCATGCCGATTGCGCACCGCCACGTGTATGGACTCCGCGTCCAGCCGCACGTCCAGGTCCATCGTCGGCCCGCTGCCGTAGCGGACCGCGTTGCTCAGCAGTTCACTGGCGACCAGTTGCGCGGTGTGCACGTCGTCCTCGTGCACGTGCCACCGGCGCAGGGCCGCGACCAACACGCGCCGCGCGCGCGGCACCTCGGCGGGGACCGCGTCGAACACCGCTCCGCCCCGAAGCGATGTCGGGCGTGCCGTGCGGGCCGGGCCGGCCGGGTCCGCCGGGTCGGCCGGCCCGCCACCTGCAAGCTGCGCCATCGCACGTCTCTCCTCACCGGGCAGAGTAAGTCCTACGCACTGTAGGAGAGATCCGGCCCGGACTCCAGCCACCGGCTCCGCCCGATCGCACCCACCCATCACCACACGTAATCATCCTGTTACCATGCGAATACTCGGGGTCTCGCCGCACGCCATCCACCCAGAGGAGCCAGGCCGCATGCACGCCACCAAGGGCGATCGCCTTCTCATCCACGGCCGAGTCGTCGGCCAACAGGACCACTTCGTGGAGATCGTCGAGGTCCTGGGCCCCGACGGCACCCCGCCCTATCGAGTACGGGCCGCCGACGGACACGAATCGATCATGTCGCCGGGCCCGGACTCGGTGGTCGAGCATCACGACGCCGCCGACGCCGACTAGCCTCTCGGCCCTTCCCGAACATCCCTCCGCGCCGCCGACCACGCACCGGGCCGCACCCGGCTCAGCACGGCGGCGCGGAGCCGGTCGGCGCACCCGCCCACCCCCGTCGCGCCCCAAAGTCCTGGACAGCCCACGCCCACCCCTGCAAATGTATGTCGAGTGAAACATATTCATGCATCACCCGGCTTCGAACACCTTCTGGTCGCCCCCCAATGGCAGGGGTCCGGCACCGCCCACCCCGACCGACTGGTCGCGGGCGCGCACCGGTTGAGCGCACTGCTTCCCGCGCGGCGCCGTACGATCCTCGCCATCGACGCGGATCCGGCCCCGGACCGGGACGGCGTGCGCCGACTCGACGCCCTGGCCCGCGCGCGCTCGGCCGTGCGGGAGGTGCTGGCCGAGTGGGGCGACGGCCCCCTGTGCACCGTGGGCGGCGACTGCGGTGTCGAACTCGCGCCGATCGCGCACGCGGTGGCTCGGCACGGCGAACGCCTCGCGGTGGTGTGGTTCGACGCCCACCCCGACCTGAACACCCCGGGCGATTCCCCCTCGGGCGCCTTCCACGGCATGGTGCTGCGCACCCTGCTGGGCGACGGCCCCACCGCGCTCCTGCCGCCACCGGATCAACGGCCGTCCGCGCAGCGGCTCGTCCTGGCCGGAGTGCGCGCCGTCGACCCGGCCGAAGCACACTTCATCGAGGCCGAAGGCATTCGCCGGTTGTCCGTCGAGCAATGCGACGACCCGAGCCGACTGGTGGCCGCCGTGGCCGCCACCGGGGCCACGCATGTCTACCTGCACGTCGATCTCGACGTGCTGGACCCGAAGCGATTCGGCGCGTTGTCCGTCCCGGAGCCCGACGGCCTGGAGCCGGCCCGGTTGGGCGCGGCGTTGCGCGCGCTTGCCGAGGAATTCACCGTGGCCGGGCTGGGCATCACCGAGCACGCGCCGGCGCCCGCGGCCGACTCGACCCGCGACGACCGCGTCCTGCACGAGATATTCGACGGCCTGGCACCGCTGTAGCCGGATCACCCGTACGGCGCAGGAACGGCGACACCTCGGGCCCGGGCCCGCGCGCTTGCGGGCCCGGCGCCGGTGTCCGGCGTCAGACTGGGCAAGTCACTACAAAAAATGTCATTCGGGTCGCCGGCGGCCCGGCAAAGGAGCGACGTGCTCAGCACCGACTTCGTGACGGGTTCGCCGAACTGGCTGGACCTGGGCAGCCCCGACCCCACCGCCGCGGCGACCTTCTACGGCGCCGTCTTCGACTGGGACTTCGAGTCCGCCGGGCCCGACGCCGGCGGCTACGGCCTCTTCCGGCAGGAGGGCAAGACCGTCGCCGGGCTCGGTCCGCTCACCGAGGAGGGCGCGTCGTCCGCGTGGACGGTGTACTTCCGGACCCCCGACGCCGACGCCACCGCCGCGGCCACCGCGAAGAGCGGCGGAACGGTTCGAGTGGCGCCGTTCGACGTCATGGAGATGGGCCGGATGTCCCCGCTGACCGATCCGGCCGGCGCCGATTTCGCCGTCTGGCAACCCGGCACCTTCCACGGCTCGGAGTTGCTCGGCAAGCCCAACTCCCTGGCCTGGGTCGAACTGCACGGCGTCGAACCCGCCGCCGCGCTCGCCTTCTACGGAGGGTTGTTCGGCTGGCGTTCGCAGGAGTTCCAGATGCCCGGGATGACCTACACCGTGCTGTCCACGGCCGAGGGCGACCCGCAGGACACCTCGTTCGGCGGCATCGTTCCGGACTCGCACGGCCAGGACCCGCACTGGATCGCGTACTTCGAGGTCGCCGACGCGGACGACGTCGTGGAGCGGGCCAAGGTCAACCGCGGCTCGGTGCTCATGCCCGCCACCGACGTCCCCGAGGTCGGTCGCCTCGCCTGGCTGGCCGACCCCTTCGGCGCGCCCTTCGCCATCATCCGGAGCGCACCCCAGCCCTGAGGGCGTGCCCCCGCCTCGCGGTGGGCGTATCGAGCCGCGGCTCCGGGACGCCCACCGCGTCCGTTCGGGCGGCTTCACCTGTTCGGCGGGTGCCGCGAAGCCATCCGGGGGCCGGCTTCCCCACGATCATGGACGCAACAATGAGCAACCTGACACCACCGCGCGGGGTCGGGGCGGCGACCCGGTCGCTGGTCCGGCAGGTCGGGCTGCCCGTGAGCATTCTCGTCGTCGTCACGACCGTGGATCTGGCGACCGGATCCTCGACGGTCTACTACCCGTTCCTGCTGCTGGCGCCGACCCTGGCCGCCGCGACCGCACGGCCCCTGGCCATCCTGGTGATCGGCTGCGTCTCGCTGCCGCTGCGCTACTGGCTGGCCTCGCAGGACGGCTACCTGGGCCCCGAGTACAGCAACCTCTTCCAGGTCAGCACCTGGATGTACGTGATGGCGACCGCGCTGGCGATATACCTGTCCGCCGCCCGCATCCACCACGAACGGGCCCTGGTCGCGGTCTCCGAGGTGGCCGTCGCCGCGCAGCGGGCGATCCTGCTGCCGCCCAGCGACGATCTCGGCGGGGTGCGGCTGGCCGTGCGCTACTTCGCGGTGGCCGAGGAGGCCGAGCTCGGCGGCGATCTCTACATCGCGCTGGACACGCCGTTCGGGGTGCGGGTGATCATCGGCGATGTGCTCGGCAAGGGCCTGGGGGCGGTCCGCACGGCCGCGATCACGATCGGCGCGTTTCGCGAGGCCGCGTACGACGAACCCGAACTGGGCACCGTGGCACGCCGGATCGACACCAGTGTGGCCAGGAACGCGCCGGAGCGGTTCGTCACCGCGCTCCTGGTCGAGGTCCGTCCCGAACACGTGGCCTTCACCCATCGCGGTCACGAGGAGCCGGTGGCGATCCGGGCGGACGGCGCCGTGCATGTGCTCGAACCGCCCGAGCCCGGCCTGCCGTTGGGCCTGGGCGACCTGGATCCGGAGCCGCCCCGCCCGTGGGTGGTGCCGTTTCGCGAGGGCGACCTGCTGTTGCTGATGACCGACGGGTTCGCCGACGCGCGGGACACGAGTGGCCGGCACTATCCGCTGGTCGAGCGGATCCGGGCGTTGTTCGGCGAGGGTCGGGTGACCGCCGATCCGGTCCTGGCGGTGGAACGGTTGGGCGACGACCTGGTCCGGCACATCGGCGTGCTCCGACTCGCCGACGACGCGCTGGTCCTGGCACTCGCGCGCGCCCCCGACCCGCCGGACCGTCCGCCCGGGTCCTGACCGCGGTGCCGGCGGTGGGCCGGTGCTACTCCTCGATCGCGCCGCCGGTGCGGCGCAGGTGCCGGCGGAACGTGTACGACGGGTCGATCGCGCGGCGGGCCAGATAGTCGTCGAATGTGGTCTGTCGGCGCAGCGTCTCGCCGGCCCGGATCCGGCGGGCCTGTTCGCGCTCGGTGTCGCGGATGCGCAGGGCCGTCGCGAGCACCTCGGCGGCCCGATCGGCGGCGAGGAACACCACGCCGTCCCGGTCGCCGAAGACGAGGTCGGCGGTGCTCACCAGGTGCGGCCCGAACCGGGCGGTGCTCAGCGCCTCGGGCTCGCGCTCGTCCAGCCGGGTCGGGCCGGGCGGGAAGTTGCCGTAGCTGAACACCGGCAGGCCGATCTCCACCAGTTCCGGCGTGTCGCGGTGCAGCCCCCACACCACCAGGGCCGCCACCCCCGCCGCCTCGGCCTCCAGGACCGCCAGGTCGCCGACGCACGCCTCGTCGGTACGACCGCCGTTGTCGATCACCAACACGTCCCCCGGCTCGGCCGCACCGAACGCCTCCAGGAACACGTCGACGCTGCCGTAGTGCCGAACCGGCAACACCCGACCGGCGATGCGCTGCCCGGGGAGCACGGCGCCGATGCCCGGCGGGGCGACCCGCAGCGGCACCTGGTGTCGCACACACGCGTCCGCCACGAGCGGCGTGGAGAGTTCGGCGAAGATCTTCGACATGGCGTGCTCCGTGGCTCGGCGTCGTCCTGCGGGGACGCGCGCGGATGCGGCGAGACAGCCCCGCGATGCTATCCGCGCCCGCTCCCGGACATCGACGATCCGGAGTTCGAAAGCTCCCGGTTCGGGTCGCGGTGCGGTGGCCGCCGCCGGTGTGGTGTGCGTGTTGCCGGCCATGGCGACGAAGGGGGCCGCGCCCCGGCCACAGCGGCACGCGGCTCCCGAGCCGGGCGTCGTCGGGGTTCGCAGCGGCGGCCGGCGCCGGGGCTCAGAGCGGCTGCACCAGGCGGCTCTCGTACGCGACCACCACCGCCTGGACCCGGTCGCGGACGCCGAGTTTGGCCAGCACCCGGCTCACGTGCGTCTTGATCGTGGCGTCCGACAGGTGCAGGCGGGCGGCGATCTCCGCGTTGGACAGGCCGCGGGCGACCTCGATCAGCACGCCGCGTTCGCGCTCGGTCAACTGGGCCAGTCGCGGGTCCTCGGCGCCGGGCGTGACGTCGTGCTGCGGCAGCCGGTGCGCGAAGGTTTCCAACAGGCGGCGGGTGATCCGGGGGGCGACCACCGCGTCTCCCGCCGCCACCGAGCGGATCGCGCCCAGCAGTTCGGCGGGCAGCGCGTTCTTGAGCAGGAAGCCGGAGGCGCCCGCGCGCAGCCCGGCGAACGCGTACTCGTCCAGGTCGAACGTGGTCAGGATCAGCACCCTGGTCTCCGGGCAGCGCTCGGTGATCAGCCGGGTCGCCTCGATGCCGTCCATGCCCGGCATCCGTACATCCATCAACACCACGTCCGGGCGCCTCAGTTCGGCCAACCGCACGGCCTCCTCGCCACAGTCGGCCTCGCCGGCCAGGCTCATGTCGTCCTGGGCGTCCAGGACCATCGTGAACGCCAACCGCAACAACGGCTGGTCGTCCACCACCAATACGTCGATGGCCACGTCAGGATCCTCCCGGATCGGTCAGGTGCAACAGCGCCGACACACGCCAGCCGCCTCCGGGCAACGGCCCGGCTTCCACGTCTCCACCGTAGACGGCGGCCCGTTCCCGCATGCCGGCCAGTCCGCGCCCGCCGCGCGGTTCGTCCCGCTCGCCGATCCCGATCCGGCGCGGGAGGCCGTCGTCGACCACGCTCAATTCCAATCGATCGGCCGAACTGCACACCCTGATCCGCGCGTTCGCCCCGGGCTGGGCGTGCTTGAGGGTGTTGGTCAGCGCCTCCTGGGCGAGTCGGTAGACCGCCAACTGGGCACCGGGCGGCACGTTCCGGGTGTCGCCCTGCACGGTGAGCGTGGTCGGCAGGCCGGCCGCGCGCACCTGTTCGGCCAGCGCGCCCAGCCGGGCCAGGTCCGGCTGCGGGTGTCGGGCGGCGTCGGGTTCGTCCTCGTGCAACACGCCCAGGAAGCGGCGCATCTCGGTGAGGGCCTGCCGACCGGTGCCGGACACCTGTTCCATCGCCGCGGCGGAGCGCTCCGGCTTGTTGTGCACGGTCATCGAGGCGGCGTCCGCGAGAGCCACCATCACCGACAGGTTGTGCGTGACGATGTCGTGCATCTCCCGGGCGATCCGCGAGCGTTCGGCCGCCACCGCGAGTTCGGCCTGCTGTTCCTGTTCGCGTTCCAGGCGTTGGGCGCGTTCCTCCAGGGCGGCCAGGTAGCGCCGACGGGTCCGCAGGTTGGCCCCGAGCACCGCCGCGGTCACGGCCATCGCGCTGAGCCCGACGAACGCGCCGAACCGGAACCCGTCGACGGTCCAGCGCGCGACCGCCAGCACGATGCCCACCTCCAGCACGGCGAGCGCGTACAACGTCCGGCGCCGGTTGCAGCTCGCGGCCACGGTGTACAGCGCGATCAGCAGACTCGCGTCCGCACCGGTGCGCGCGTCGATCGCCCACTGCCCGAGGGCCACGATCGCCACCGCCGTGAACACCACGATCGGGGCCCGGCGGCGCAGCGCGAGCGGCAGGGTCAGGGCCGCCCCGAACACCACCCAGCCGGACAACCGCAGCAGGTTCCCGGCCTCGAAGAGCAGCAACAGGGCCACCGCGAGGGTGCTGTCCGCCCAGATCGGATGGCTGCGGGTGAAGGCCACCACACGTGCCGGTACGACGGCGAGCCCGCGCTCGCCGCCGTACCGTCGCGACAGCGCGTTCACGCGTCGCGCCTGCGGAGCAACACCGCCGCCACCGCGAGCGTGACCGCGGCGTACAGCACGAACACCGTGATGCCCGCGCCCGGGGACAGCTCGTCCCCCTTCGGATGCCACCGGGTGAGTGCCTGACCGGCCTCGCTGGGCAGGTACTTGGTGATCCGGCTCTGCCAGTCGGAGGGCAACGCGCGCACCACCTCGGGCAGTACCAGCAGCAGCCCGAACACGATCGCGATACCGCCGGCGGCGTTGCGCACGATCGCGCCGATGCCGATCGCCAGGATGCCGGTGACGGCGAGGTAGACCGCGACGCCGACGACCACGCGCGGCACGCCCGGGTCACCGAGGGATACGTCGATGTTCTCCTTGGCCAACACCGCCTGCCCGCTCAGGAAGGCGACCAGGCAGGCGCCGAGCATCAGCACGAAGGTGACCACCCCGAACACCGCAGTCTTGGCCCACAACACCGGCAACCGGTGCGGCACCGCGGCGATGGTGGCCCGGATCGAACCGGTGGCGTATTCGCCGGTGACCACCAGGACGCCGAGGACGCCGATGGCCAGTTGGGCCAGATAGAGCCCGGTCAGGCTCGCGTTCGGGGCGGAGAGTCGGGCCTTCTCGGCGGCGCTCGTGTTCGGCCAGCGGTTGACCGTGCCGATGCAGACCAGCACGCCCAGGGCGATCACCAGGAAGACCGCGGCGACCAGCACCCAGAAGGTCGAGCGCAGGCTGCGCAGCTTGATCCACTCGGCGTTGAGCACCCGGACGAAGGTGACCCGGCCTCGGCCGGCGGCCCGGGAGACGAACCTGGGTCCGGTTCCGGTGCCGGGGGTGACGGTGCCGGCCGACATCACGCGACCTCGCCGCCGCGCCGGCGGGCCGGACCCGCCACCCGCGCGGACACGCCCTCGGGTACTCGATATTCGACCGCGTCGCGGGTCGATTCCATGAACGCCTCCTCCAGCGATGCCTGCTGCGGCACCAGTTCGAACAGGGTGATGCCGTGCGCCGACGCGAGCCGGCCGATGTCGTCGCTGGACACCCCGGTGACCTCCAGGACGTCCCGCTCGCGGCCGGTGACCCGCACCTCGGGTCCGAACAACAGCGCGCGCAACCGATCGGCGTCGGGCGTGCGGACCCGGACCTGGTTGGGCACGGCGTTGCGGATGAAGTCCGCGACCGAGGTGTCGGCGATCAGCCGACCGCGACCGACCACGATCAGGTGCTCCGCGGTCAGCGCCATCTCGCTCATCAGATGCGAGGAGAGGAAGACCGTGCGGCCCTCGGCGGCGAGCGACTTGAGCAGCGTGCGGATCCACAACACGCCCTCGGGGTCCAGCCCGTTGACCGGCTCGTCCAGCACCAGCGTGGCCGGGTCGCCCAGCAGCGCGGTGGCGAGGCCCAACCGCTGGCCCATCCCGAGGGAGAAGCCGCCGACCCGCTTGCGGGCCACCTCGTCCAGGCCGACCATCTCGATCACCTCGCGCACCCGGCGGGTGCGGATCCCGGTGGTGGCGGCCATCGACAACAGGTGGTTGTACGCGGAGCGCCCGGTGTGCACCGCCTTGGCCTCCAGCAGCGCGCCGACCTCGTGCAGCGGGGCGCGGTGGTCGGCGTAGCGGCGGCCGTTGACGGTGACCGTGCCCGAGGTCGGGTGGTCCAGGCCCAGAATCATCCGCATGGTGGTGGACTTGCCCGCGCCGTTGGGGCCCAGGAAGCCGGTGACGATGCCGGGACGGACCGTGAAGGTCAGTGCCTCGACGGCGGTCTTGGGCCCGTAGCGCTTGGTGAGTGCGTCGGCTTTGATCATCGCTGCCGTCTCCGTGGCTCCGGTGCTTCGGCGCCTCCGAGCGGAGGGCCACCGGGCGGGTGCCCGATCTGCCCTCAACGCTAGCCGGCGGCCGGCGCCCCGACGATCGCCGCGCGGGCGAACCTTGCGACGGCGTTCATGCGCCCGGAGGGTGAACGGATACGTCGCTGGGATGACACGGGGCTCGCCGGGAGGGCACGGGGTGGGGGTGTGGGGGTGTGGGAGGGGGGTGTGGGAGGGGGGTGTGGGGGTGTGGGGGCGGGGTGGGAGGGCGGTCGGGTTGGGTTCGCCGGGGGCTTTCCGGGTGGGTGGGGTGTTTTCGGCCGGCGGTCGCGTCTTGGTCGGCAGCGGGTGGCTCAGTGCTAAACGGTCGGCGTGGGCTGGTGGAGGTGGGCCCGGTCCCAGGGTCACCGGCGGTCAGGAGCCCTGGACTTCCCGGCGAGACGCGGGTGTTGCTCGCCGGAAAGGCGCTGGCAACGGCGCGGAGGGAGGGCGGCCCAGTCAGGTCCGCCGGGAAACCTTCCCGAGTGGGTCGGGCGTTCGCGGCCGGCGGTCGCGTCTTGGTCGGGAGCGGGTGGCCTTGTGCTAAACGGTCGACGTGGGCTGGTGGAGATGGACCCGGTCCCACGGTCACCGGCGGCCGGGAACCCTGGACTCCCCGGCGAGACCCGGGTGTTGCTCGCCGGGAAAGGCGCCGGCAACGGCGGAGCGGGTGCGCGGTCCGGTTGGGTTCGCCGGGGAGCGTTTCCGAGTGGGTCGGGCGTTCGCGGCCGGCGGTCGCGTCTTGGTCGGGAGCGGGTGGCCTTGTGCTAAACGGTCGACGTGGGCTGGTGGAGATGGACCCGGTCCCACGGTCACCGGTGGCCGGGAGCCCTGGACTCCCCGGCGAGACGCGGGTGTTGCTCGCCGGAAAGGCGCTGGCAACGGCGGAGCGGGTGCGCCGTCCGGTTGGGTTCGCCGGAGAGCGTTTCCGAGTGGGTCGGGCGTTCGCGACCGGCGGTCGCGTCTTGGTCGGCAGCGGGTGGCCTTGTGCTAAACGGTCGACGTGGGCTGGTGGAGATGGACCCGGTCCCACGGTCACCGGCGGCCGGGAACCCTGGACTCCCCGGCGAGACGCGGGTGTTGCTCGCCGGAAAAGCGCTGGCAACGGCGCGGAGGGAGGGCGGCCCGGTCGGGTCCGCCGGGGAGCCTTCCCGAGTGGGTCGGGGCGTTTCGGCGGGCGTTTCGGGGTGGGTGCGCGGGTGAAAGGGTTGCCGGTGGGTTGGGAGGGTCTCGATCCGGATAGCAGGACGCCTTCGGACCCGCTGTTTCGCGCTGACCTGCGCTTTTGTGGGACCGAGCGGCGAAAGCAGGTGCCGAGGGCCGGGTTGCGCACCCCGGCGGCGGACTCTCCCTGCGCTGTGCCCTCTCGGTGGGCGTTTCGGGTCTGCACCGCCGGGCGAAGAGCCACCCGTGAGCCGGAAGAGTCACGGCCCGGATCCCGAGACGGCTTCCCGCACCCGAGGGTTCCACTCACCTGCGGCTTTGTGGGACCGAGCGGCGAAAAGCAGGTGCCGAGGGCCGGGTTGCGCGCGCAAGCAGCCAATCCAACACGGTCATGGCTCTCGGTGGGCGTTTCGGGTCTGCACCGCCGGGCGAAGAGCCGTCCGCGAGCCCGGAAGGGTCACGACCCGGATCCCGAGACCGCTTCCCGCACCCGGGGTCCCGCTGACCTGCGCTTTTGTGGGACCGAGCGGCGAGAGCGCGTGCCGAGGGCCGGGTTGTGCGCCCCGGCGACCGAAACCGCCCACCCACGACACGCTCTTCTTCTCCCCTTCCGCCACCACACACCCACCACAACCCGAAACAGCCCGACCCACTCGGAAAAGCTCCCCGGCGAGCCTTGCCGAACCGCCCTCCCGCTCCGCCGTTGCCGGCGCCTTTCCAGCCGAGCAACACCCGCCTCTCGCCGGGAAACCCAAGGCTCCCGGCCACCGGCGACCCCGGGACCGGCCCCACCTCCACCAATCCACGCCGACCGTTTAGCACAAAGCCACCCGCCGCCGACCAAAACGCGACCGCCGGCCGCGCACGCCCGGCCCACTCGGCAAGGCTCCCCGGCGGACCCGACGAAAGCACCCACCCGCTCCGCCGTTGCCAGCGCTTTTCCGGTGAGCAACGCCCACCTCTCGCCGGGGAGTCCAGGGCTCCTGACCTCCGGTGAGCGTGGGACCGGGCCCACCTCCGCCGGTCCACGTCGACCGTTTAGCACAAGGCCATCCGCTGCCGACCAAGACGCGACCGCCGGCCGCGAACGCCCGGCCCACTCGGAAACGCTTCCCGGCGAACCCAACCGGACCGCGCACCCGCTCCGCCGTTGCCAGCGCCTTTCCCGGCGAGCAACACCCGCGTCTCGCCGGGGGACCCAGGGCTCCTGACCGCCGGTGACCCCGGGACCGGGCCCATCTCCGCCGATCCACGCCGACCGTTTAGCACAAAGCCACCCGCCGCCCACCAAGACGCGACCGCCGGCCGCGCACGCCCGGCCCACTCGGGAAGGCTCCTCGGCGGACCTCACCGGGCCGCCCTCCCTCCGCGCCGTTGCCAGCGCTTTTCCGGTGAGCAACGCCCACCTCTCGCCGGGGAGTCCAGGGCTCCTGACCTCCGGTGACCGTGGGACCGGGCCCACCTCCGCCGGTCCACGCCGACCGTTTGGCACAAAGCCACCCGCCGCCGACCAAAACGCGACCGCCGGCCGCGAACACCCGACCCCCTCGAAAAGGCTCCCCGGCGGACCCGACGAAAGCGCCCACCCGCTCCGCCGTTGCCGGCGCCTTTCCCGCCGAGCAACACCCACCTCTCGCCGGGAAACCCGAGGCTCCCGGCCGCCGGCGACCCCGGGACCGGGCCCACCTCCACCAATCCACGCCGACCGTTTAGCACTGAGCCACCCGCCGCCGACCAAAACGCGACCGCCGGCCGCAAACACCCGACCCACTCGGGAAGGCCCCGGCGGACGGTGGCTGGTACGCTCCCGAGCGTGTGCAGTCCCGAATCGGACAGACGCAGGCCGCCGGTGTTGCGGTGGCCCTCCTCTCGTCGATGAGCCGATGAACGCGAACCGCCCGGCCTGATCAGGCTGCGGGCGTCTTCGGGCACGGCTGGGCCGCGGCAGTACCGGAGTGGTGAAGTGTGGGCCTCTCGCCCCTTCCCCCCGCCCTTCGTTCCGGCCTGCCCGGACCGTTTCCCGGCGTGTGGTGCGGAACGGGCGGCGCGGCCCACCCCCGTCCGGTCGGATTCGTCGCACGTTCATGGGGTTTCGTCATGCCATTCGCTGTCTATGTGCTCGGGCTCGCGGTATTCGCCCAGGGCACCTCGGAGTTCATGCTGTCCGGGCTGCTCTCGGACATCGCCGCCGATCTGCACGTATCGGTGCCCACCGCCGGGTTGCTGACCTCGGCGTTCGCGATCGGGATGGTGATCGGCGCGCCCACGATGGCGCTGTTGAGCCGGAACCGGCCGCGCCGGCCGGCGCTGTTGTTCTTCCTGGGGGTGTTCGTCGCCGTGCACGTCGTCGGCGCGCTCACCCCGAACTACCCGATCCTGCTGGGCACCCGCGTGGTCGGCGCGCTCGCCAACGCCGGGTTCTGGGCGGTCGCGCTGGTCACCGCGATCGATCTGGTCGGGCCCGAACGGCGGGCGCGGGCCACCTCCGTGGTGGTCGGCGGTGTCACGCTCGCCTGCATCGTGGGAGTGCCCGCGGGTGCTCTGCTCGGCGGCTGGTGGGGGTGGCGGGCGGCGTTCTGGGCGGTGGCCCTGGTGTCCGTGCCGGCCGTCTTCGCGATCGCCCGGACGGTGCCGGATCGAACCGGCGCGGCGGACGGCGCGGCGGACGGCCCGATCGAGGCCGCCGGTGTGGGCGGCGCGCGCGGCGAACTGCGGGCCCTCGGTACGCCGTCGCTGCTGCTCACGCTGTTGCTGAGCGCTCTGGTCCAGGGCGCGACGTTCGGTTCGTTCGCCTACCTCGAACCGGTCGTCACCGAGGTCGCCGGCCTCGGTGACGGCTGGGTCCCGGTCACGCTCGCGCTGTTCGGGGTGGGCTCGTTCGTCGGTGTCACCATCGCCGGCCGGATCGTCGACGCCCGCCCGAACACGCTGATCACGGTCGGCGCGGCGGCTCTGGCCGCTGGATGGGCCGCACTCGCCTTGACCACCGACCGGCCGATCGCCCTGATCGTGCTCGTCCCGATCCAGGGAATGCTCGCCTTCGGCACCGGAACGGCCTTGATCGCCAGGGTGCTTCGACTCGCCCCGGCCGGTTCCGCACTGGCCGGCGCCGCCGCCACGGCCGCGTTCAACGTGGGCGCGGCGCTCGGCCCCTGGTTCGGCGGGCTGGCCATCGACGCCGACTTCGGCTACCGCGCCCCGCTGTGGGTCAGCGCGGCCCTGATGCTGACCGCCCTGTTGCTCACGGCCCTCACCGTGACGACCCGGGCCCGCCGATCCGGGCCAGTGCCCGCATCGTCGCGGGAGACAGCCGGCTCAGCAGGCGGCCCAGCCTCGCCTCCGGCGTGACCGGGACCGTCGGGCGGCGCCGGCGGATCGCGCGGACGATGTGGTCGGCGACCTTCTCCGGTGGGTAGTCGCGCCGTGCGTACAGTCGGGAGAAGCGTTCCCGGCGGGCGTTCTGCTCGGTGTCGTCGGTGTCGGAGAAGGTGGTGGTGCGGGTGATGCCGGTGTTCACGATGCCCGGGAAGATCGTGCTCACCCGCACGCCGGAGCCGGCCACCTCGGCGCGCAGGCAGTCGGACAACATCGCCACGGCGGCCTTGCTCGTCGCATACGCGGCCAGCGGTTTGGACGGCGTATAGGCCGCCGCCGACGCGAGGTTGACGATGTGGCCGCCCGTACCGCGCTCGGCCATCAAGGTGCCGAAGGCCCGGCAACCGTGGATCACTCCCCACAGATTGACGTCCAGCACCCGCTTCCACTCGGCACCGGTCGTGGCCAGGAACGTACCCGAGTGGCCGACGCCCGCGTTGTTGACCACGATGTCCGGAACCCCGTGGGTGTGTGCGACCTGCGCCGCGAAGGTGTCCATCGCCGCGCCGTCGGCCACGTCGACGCGATACGCGTGCGCCGATCGGCCGTACAGCCGGGCCAGTTCGGCGGTGCGCTCGACGGCGGCGAGATTCAGGTCGCACAGCACCAGGTCCGCGCCCTGTTCGGCGAACGCGACCGCGGTGGCCCGCCCGATCCCGCCGCCCGCGCCGGTGATCACCGCCAGCCGGCCCACGAACGGGTCCTCGCCCGAAGGCGGTTGCCGCCGACGGGCCCGGTCCAGGGCCGGTGTGGCGGTGCCGTGCTCGATGTGGTCGACGAACTCGCGGGTCATCCCGGCCACGATCGTCGCCTTCTCCAGCAGGGCGGACCAGTGGCCGGCGGCGATCGAGCGCCGCCAGAGCACGGGTGCCCACCGCTCCAGGTCCTCGGACAGCGCCGCGCCGACGTAGCGGTCCTCGGTGAGGGTGACGAGCTGTACCGGCACGGTGGTTTCGCGCCGACCCGGCAGCAACGTCCGGGGCAACATGTTGGCCCGGTACAGCGCGATGCCGCGCACCGCGTCGTCGGCGAGCGTGGGCTGCGGGTGGGCGGAGCGCGGCCGAACGCCCTCCGTCTCGGCCAACACCCGGCCCCAGTGCGCGGCCAGGCCCAGCCGCCAGGTCGCCGGCGCGAGGACCGGCAGGTGGAAGGCGGTGATGTACCACGAACGCAGCGACTGGGCCGCGAGTTGCCGCACGTGCCGGGGCGTGGGTCGGGCGAACCGGCTGCGCATCCAGTGTCCGACGTGGTCCAGGCACGGCCCGGAGATCGAGGTGTACGACGCGATCCGGCGCGGGCCGGCCCGGTCGGTGACCGCCTCCCACGCCTGGATCGAGCCCCAGTCGTGGGCCAGTACGTGCGCGGGCCGATCCGGGGCGACCTCGGCCAACACCGCGAACAGGTCGGCGGCCAACTGTTCGAGCCGGTAGCCGTACCGATTCCCGGGCGCACCGGACGCGCCCGCGCCCCGGACGTCGTAGCGCACCACCCGATGGTCGCGCTCCAGATCGGCGGCGACGTCGTCCCATACCCGATGGGTGTCCGGATACCCGTGTACCAACAGCACCAACGGGCCGCTCTCCGGCCCCTGTTCGTACACCGCCAGGGACACCCCGGCGGAGACCACGGTGCGGGTCGGCAGCCCGCCGACCACCTCCACCACGCGCCGGGCGGCACTCCCGGCCGGCGCGGTCATCGGCCGGCCGCCGCACGCACGCGGTGCACGTGCGGCAGGTCGTCGTCCAGCCAGTACGCGTCGTCGTCGGTGACCACCAGCAACTCCTCGAATTTGGCGCCCACTCCGCGCAGCGCGAGATGCGGTTCGACCGCCCACAGGCCCGGTGTCGGCGCGTGCCGCGAGGCCCGCCCGTCCGCCCACAGCGGCGAACGCCCGTGCAGTCGCTCGCCGATCAGCTCCCGGCCCAGGGTGCGCAGCGTGCGCACGCCGAAGCCAAGCGCACTCACCCCGATCGGCCCGCGCAGCGTCACCCGGGTGACCCGATGGCCGATCACCCGCCCGGGGTAGACGCGATGCCGGTTGTCGTAGCCGTGTTCGAGGATCAGCGCGTCCACCGCGCGGTACACGTCGTCGAGCGGCCTGCCCGCCTTGACCTCGCGCAGGATCAGGTCGCGGTAGGCGCCGAGGTCGGCGACGAGGCGGTCCCACACCGCGTTCTCGCCGACCTTGCCGGCGTAGCCGATGTCGGCGGTGTACCCGTCCACGATCGGGGCGCAGTCCAGTACGTACGGCATGCCCTCGGTGAGCACCCGGCCGCTGGGGAAGAACTGGAGCGGGGTACGGAAACTGCGGAACGCGGTGCGGTCGCCGAACCACACGAACGGGATGTGGAAGAAGTCCCGGACGCCCTCCGCCACCAACTCCCGGCGCAGCCACGCGGCGACCCGACGCTCCGTCACCCCCGGTGCGATCCGGGCCGCGACGCGCTCGGCGCATCGGTACGCCAGCCTTTGCACGTCGCGAAATCGCGCCAGATCGACCTCGTCGTAGGCGAACGTCGGCATCCCTCGCGTCGTTCGCTGCGCCGGAACCGGTAGCCGTGTGCTCATGAACTCCGCCTTCGTGGAGGTGGGATGACACCGAGTCGGATGCAGCCGGGTGATCCGCGCCCGAGTGGTCGGCACGCGGCCCTTCGGGGGGGAGGGCTCGTCCGGCCGCTCACAGATCCAGTACGAGCCGCTCCCCCTCGGCGGCCCGCGACACGCACACCAACATCGCGCCCGCCGCCCGCTCCCGGTCGGTCAGCCGCAGATCACGATGCTCGACGACACCGGCCGACACCCGGACCCGGCACACCCCGCAGAACCCCTGCCGGCACGAGTAGGCGGTGTCCGGCCGGGCCTCGCGCAGCACGTCGAGGGCGGATCGGTCCGCGGGCACCGACAGGTCCATCCCGCCGTGCGCGAGCCGCAGTTCGAAGGCCCGCCCGTCGACCACCGGCGCCGGCGCGAACCGCTCGAAGTGCAGCCCGCAGGCCGGACTCGCGTCGATCGCCGCCCGGATCCCGGCCAGCATGGGCGCGGGGCCGCAGCAGTACACCGCCGCCCCGGCGGGCGCCCGGCGAAGCAGCTCGGCGCCGTCCGGCAGTCCCGCCTCGTCGTCCGTACGCACCTCGAACCGCCCGTCGGTTCCGCCCAGTTCGGTCAGCTCGGCGCCGAACGGCAACGAGGCGCGGGTGCGGCCGAGGTGGATCAGCCGCCAGTCCAGACCGGCCTGTTCGGCCCGGCGCACCATCGGCAGTATCGGCGTGATGCCGATGCCGCCGGCCAGGAAGAGCACGGCCGGTTCGGCGGCGAACGGGAACGCGTTGCGCGGACCGGCCGTGCGCAACGTCGCGCCGACCGGCAGCGCGTCGTGGATCTCCACCGATCCGCCGCCGCCCTCGGCGAGTCGGCGGACCGCGATCCGGTAGGTGTAGCGATCCCGCGGGTCGCCGCACAACGAGTAGTGCCGGCGGCGTCCGGAGGGCAGTTCCAACAGCAGGTGGGCGCCGGGCTGCCAGCCGGGCAGTCGGCCGCCGGCCGGTGCGCCCAACCGCAGCGAGAGCACGTCCCGCGCCTCGACGACCCGTTCGCGCACCACGAGTTCGAGTGATCCGGGTCGGGTGTTCGGCGCGGTGGGCGGCCCCGCGAAACGGGCTCGGCGCCGTCCCCGGTGGGCGAGCGCCCCGGTGTGCAGCCGGCCGAGCACGGTCAGCGCGCGCATCATCCGGTCGCCGCGCTCGCGCCGGTACAGGTCCGGCGGCGCACCGGTCGGCAACGGCACCGAAGTCGGCGGCGTGGCCGGGCTCACCGGGCTGCGGCCCGGGCTGCGGGCGAGCAGGCCAGGTAGGCGACGGCCTGGCTCGTGGAGCCCTCCTGGGTGGGGTGGTAGCGCGGCTTGACGTAGCGCGCGGCGGACCGCGCGACGCCGGTGAGCCCCGGCAACAACCCGCGCCTCGACGCCTGTACGTACGCACGCCAGGTCGGCCTGCCCCGGCCCGCCGCCTCGGGGTCGGCGAACATCAGGAAGCGCACCCCGCGCACCCACAGCCAGATCAGCACCGGGCCGGTGACCGCCATGGTGCGCATCCGACGCGAATAGCTCGGGTCCACATGCACGAGCAGGTCGTAGGCGACGCTGCGGTGTTCCACCTCCTCGGCACCGTGCCAACGCAGCAGGTCGAGCATCGTCGGATCCGCCTCGGCCCGGTCCAGGCCGGGCGCGTTGAGCACCCAGTCGCCGAGGAACGCGGTGAAGTGCTCGATCGCGGCGATGATCGCGACCCGCTCGATCAGGTGTTCGCGGCCGGCGGCGCCGGCGAGGTCGTCCCGGGCGCCGAGCACCCGATGGAAGAGCCACTCCACCTGACGCAGGAACGGCGTCGGGTCCAGGCCCTTGGCCGGCAGCAGGTCCAGCACGCCCTGGTGCGCCTCGGCGTGCACGGACTCCTGGCCGATGAAGCCGATCACGTCCTCGCGCAGCCGCTCGTCGGTGATCAGCGGCAGCGCCTCCTGGAAGGTGCGCACGAACCAGCGCTCGCCCTCGGGCAACAACAGGTGCAGCACGTTCATCGTGTGCGTGGCCATCGGTTCGCCCGGCACCCAGTGCATCGGCAGGCGCGACCAGTCGAACCGCACGTCGCGCGGATCCAGCGCCAGGTCGCGGTGTTCGTCGTCGCGAACGACGGGGCCGTCGACGGGAGTTCGGATCGAGCGCCGGGCGATCCGCGGGACCGCTGCGGCGGGGGGAGCCGGGGACATGGCGGTGCTCCTTCGTCGGAAGGACTCTTGTTACCCCACAGTAGGGAGTGTTGAACAAAAGTCAATACTCCGCTCGCACGTCGCCTTCGGCCGCTCCGGGAGGAGGGTCAGGACGGCTTGAGCACGATGTCGGTGGTCAGCTTGTCCGCGTGTACGAACGCCTGTTGGGCGTGCACATCGGTCATGAACACGAACGGCGGGATGATCGGCGGCAGCGGCAACGCGTCGGGCGCGAAGTCGAGGCAGATCAGGCCCTCGATGCAGCCGTGCAACCGGGTGAGGTAGATCCGCACATGGCCGACCAGATCCAGGCTGCGGGTGGTCAGCTTCACGTTGCCCCCGGGGTCGACGGTGGTGAGGGCGTAGTCCTTCAGGTGCGCCGAATCCATGGTCAGGACCAGCACCTTGCGCGGCCCGGCGGCGGTGTCGACGGTGGTCACCCCCGCCAGGGCGAAGCCGTTCGGCGCGAACACGCTCGCGGTGATGTCCACCGGCTTCGCGTTGGCCCGCGCGCCGGGCGCCGGTGCGGCGGCCGATGTCCGCGACGGCGGTGCGGCACGCGCTCGCTCGGCGCTCGGGCCGACGACCGCGGAGGCGGCGATCAACACCGCAACTGCCGCCGCCGGGAGGGCGGAAGGATGGGTTCGGTGCGGCCGCGGGCTGGAATCCATGTCGAGTCCGTCCTCGTCGGAATCGGTCGCGCTGCGGGGGTGCCGTGGATCGGGGCCGACGACGATGCGGGTGCCGTCGGTCGAAAAGCACGATGCCGCGGCGGGTTGCCTGCCGCGAACCGCGATGCCTTGCCGAGAAATGAGGCGACCGGGAGGATTCCCCGAACCGCCCGAGGGCTGCGCCGGTACTCTTGCCGTGGACGTGGCACGCGGAGCGCGATCGCCCGCACCACGTTGCCGCCAACCGTGCACGTACCTTGCCGCGACCGAGACTAGGCGTCGTTTTGAATCAAAGTCAACGATCCCGCCGGGACGGCCGCCGGACCCCGCCCGAATCCGAACGCTCGCAGGCCCGCCGGGCCGAACTCGTGGCCATCGGAAGGCAATTGTTCGCCCACACCTCGTACGACGCACTGTCCGTGGACGAGATCGCCGGCCGGGCGAATGTCGCCAAGGGCCTGCTCTACTACTACTTCCGGAACAAGCGCGGCTACTACCTCGCGGTGATCGAGGACTCGGTGGCCGACCTGGTCGCCCGGGCCCGCAGCGATGCGGATCAGCCCGCGGCCGACCGGCTGCGCAAGGTGCTCGACGGCTATCTGCGCTTCGCGCAGGGGAACGAGGCCGCCTACCGCACGGTGGTCAGCGGCGGCGTCGGCTTCGACACGGACGTGCTCACCATCCGCGAACGTGTCCGCGAGGAGATGCTCACCTCACTCGCGGAGGGCGCCTACGGCCGGGCCGACCCGTCGCCGATCGCCCGCGCCGCACTGGTCGGTTGGCTGTACTGCGTCGAGGGGGTCACCCTGGACTGGCTGGCCCGCCGGGAGTTGGCGCGCGAGGAGATCCACCACCTGCTGGTGATGCTGCTCCTGGACACCTTCGTCACCATCGCCCGGTTGGACCCGGCCTGGCCGGCCCCGGAGGCCGCCCTCGCCCTGCACCGGGCGAGCACACCTTCGCAGTAGCGGGCACCGCGAGTGGCGGTCGGGGTGGGCCCGACCCGGCCGGCCGCGTCCGGCTCGACCCCGGGTCGGGCACTCGACACCGGCGGCGGCTCGGCACGGTCCCGGCATCGGGCACAACTTCGAAGGACGACATCGGGGCACGGCATCGGGCCCCGGCGGGTGGCGCCGCCGGGGCCCGTGATCGACTCGCCTCCCCCCGAGGTCGGTCGATCAGATCCGCTGCCACAGAGCCGGCACGTTGGGCGGCTCCCAGCCCGGTTGTGCCGTGTGGCCTTGCAGGCAGCGGTAGTTCTGACCGCCGTAGCTCGCCGTGGCCCCGGCCGGGTAGTTCGTGCCCGCGGCCCAACTCCCGCCGCCCGGCGGGTTGGTGGGCGGCTGGCTCGTCGGCGGGGTGGTCGTCGGCGGAACGCCGTTGACGTTCAGCACGAAGTCGAAGGACGCCTCCTTGCCGGTGTTGACCGTACGGACCGTCATCAGCAGTCGGGGGTCGTAGATGGTGTCGGTGTTGTTGCGCGGCTCACCGGGGAAGTACGTCTGCGTGGTGAGAATGCCGCGGTTGGGCGCCTGGACCTTCATGTGCAGGTGCCGGGTGCGGCCCGGGTACAGGCCGGGCACGACCGTGGTGAGCTTGTAGGCGCCCTGGGCGTTGGTGTACTGGTGACCGCGGAAGGTGTATCCGACGTTGTCGTAGTTGCCGTTGGTGTCCGCCTGCCAGAAGTCGAGCAGCACGTTGGCCAGCGGCTGACACTGCCGCCCGAACACGTACCCCGACACGGTCAGCAGCGTGCCCGCGCCGGTGAGCACCGAGCGCTCGGGCGAGTTGGGCTTGAAGTACGGGCCCTCGGTCTGGTCGATCGTCGGCTCGTCGCCGTCGTGGCAGAAGGGCGTCGGCTCCAGGGTGTGGCCCTGGTCGCGCTGCGCTCGGGCGAGCGCCGGCACACCGCCGATGAGCAGCGGGAGGGGTGCGGCCACCAAGGCCGCCTTGAGCAGGTTCTTGCGGGTGATGCCGCGCCTGACGGGCTCGTCCTGATCGGTGTTGTCGGTGCCCACAGCGACCTCTTCTCGGCGAGGGGACGGGTGACCGGGATCGAGGCGAATCGATCCGGCGCACTCGCGATTGGTCTGAACCTATGCTCGGCGATCGGGCGCGTCGATGGACAAAGCAAGGCTCTCGTGGTGCTTCGCGTTGATCTCTCTGCGGTACTCGCCGGGAGTGCTCCCGGTCTCCCGACGGAAGAACCGGCAGAAGTACGCGGGGTCCGCGAAACCCACCCGATCCGCGACCTGACGTACCGTCAGATCGCTGCCCGCCAGCAGCCGTTTGGCCTCCACCACCTGGGTCTGGCGGATGATCCGGCCGGGCGTACGTCCGGTGGCACTCTTCACCGCATGGTTGAGGTGACCCACCGACACACCCAATTGGGCGGCGTACGCACCGACCGTACGCTCCACCGGATCCAGATCCACCGGCCCGTCCAGGAGCCGGGCGAAACGCTGCGCGATGACGGCGGTCGGACCCGGATCCTGCTCGGGTTCGACATCCGGGTCGTCGTGCGCGGCCAGTCGGGCCGCCCGCAGGATCAGCACATGCAGGTACGCCTGGAGGATCGGGATGAACCCCTCGCCCTGCTCGGTGTATTCGCGGCGCATCTCGGCCACCACCCCGGCCAGCCCCGGCGCCGCGTCGGGTGTGGGGCGCAGCCGTGGGTATCCGGCCAGTTCGCGAATCGTGTCCCGGTCCTCGGGGTGGGCGAGCAGGAAATCGTCGTTGAACAGGACGACCCAGCCGGTGAGTCCCTGCATGCGATGCCAGAAGTGCACCTGGCCCGGCGCGACGAAGAACAGGTGCGGCGGATTGACCGTTCTCGGCGCCAGATCGACCACGTGCGTGCCACGCCCGCCGGTGACGAAGACGATCTCGTAGAAGGTGTGCCGATGCGGGAAGTCGGCCCGCGACATCGGTCCGATCGTGTCGAACGACCCGATCGCGAACGGCAGGATGCCCGGCGCGGGTACGTCCAGCCGATGCAGGGGGACCGCCGGTCGAAGCTGGGTGGGCGAGCTCATCGGCCCCTCCCGACCGGTGCGTCGGGCCTGCCCGGCCTGCTGTTCCTGCGGAAGTCCCATGCCATGTCGGCCCCCTGGCGGTTCTCGGACGATGCGGCCGGCGCTCGATCAGCGGTTCACGCTAGACCGTTCGATACCCGCCGTCGGCGAGTTCGCACCCTCCGTCACGAACTGTCAAACGCCGACCGGTACATCGGAGACCCGGATCACCCGCTCTCGACACCCACCCGCGCCCGAACCCGGGTGCGCGCCGGCAGCAAGTACACCGTGCCGGACACCACGATCGGCAGGGACCAGCCCTTCCGCACAAAGGAGACCCGACCGACGTTTCGTCGGCCGGATCCGAAAGAAACCATATGGTTGGACATTCTCGTGCGACTCCGCCGTTCCGCTCGACGCGGATCACCTTGCCGACGCCGTCGCGGCGGCCGGTGCGGTGAAGTCGGCCGCGCGCAGCTCGGCGACCACGGGCGTGTGGCCCGCCGTCAGCCGGCCGGCGCCTCGTAAAGTCGGCCGTCGGTCCGGAGCTCGTGGACCGGGTCCAGGGCGGTTCGGTCCAAGTGCAGTGCGCGGCTCCCTCCGGCGGATCTGCGCGGCGGTCTCCATGGCGGTTCGGGGTGATCGGGCAGCACCCGCGGGCGTCGTGCGGGTGACGTCCGCAGGTGTTGCCCGATCACCCCGAACCGAGGAGCCGGCCGGTGTACCCACGCCGAGCACCGGCCGCCGGCTCACGGTGGGGTCGCGAGCCGACGTCCGGCGTTCCTGGGCGATCGACGGAGCGTTCGGGGCGGGCCGTGCGGATCCGCACGGCCCGCCCCGGCGGCCCGGTCTCAACTGATCGCGAAGTCGTCCCCGTGGACCGAACCCTGCGCGTACCAACCGTGCAGATAGACGGTCACCGAACCGGAGGCACCGACGGTGAACGGGATGGTCAGCTTGGTCCACGCGGCGCCGGGTGAGGCCCACGTGCTCGCGGTCGCGCCGCCGCTGACGCCCAGGTAGGCGTAGTTGCCGCGGACCCAACCGGTGAGCGTGTGGGCCGAGTTCGGCGCCAGTTGCAGGGTCTGCCGGCATTCGCCGGTCTGGGCCGCGCCGGCCGCCGCCTCGATCGCGTGGGTGCCGCCGTGCGCCACCGAGGTGACCACCGCGCCGCCCGGCTGGCAGGTCCACGGGCTGAGCGCGCCGCTCTCCAGGTCGGCGTTGAGCAGGCCGCCGGTGGGCGCGCCGGTCACGGTGAGGTTGTACACCGTGTTGTGCGTCGCCGAGGGACCTGTGCCGGTGACGGTGAGCGGGTAACTGCCTGCCGGCACGGACGCGGAGGCGGTGATGGTGAGCGTCGCCGACCCGCCTGCGGTCACCGAGGTCGGGCTGACCGTGGCGCCGACTCCGTTGGGCGCGCCGGTCACGGTGAGCGCGACATTTTGCGCGGCGCCCGCCGTGACGGCCGTGTTGATCGACGCCGACGTGGTGCCGCCCTGGGCGACGGTGCCCGAGGCCGGGCTGAGGGTGACGGAGAAGTCGTCGATCACCGGTCCGGAGGTGACGGTGAGCGTGTAGGTCCCGTGGTGCGTCGCCGACGGCCCGGTGCCGGTGACGGTGAGCGGGTAGGTGCCGGGCGTCGCGGACGCGGAGGCGGTGATGTTCAGCGTCGCCGACCCGCCCGCGGTCACCGAGGTCGGGCTGACCGTGGCGCCGACTCCGTTGGGCGCGCCGGTCACGGTGAGCGCGACATTTTGCGCGGTACCCGCCGTGACGGCCGTGTTGATCGTCGCCGAGGTGCTCCCGCCCTTGGCGACCGACCCGGAGCCGGGGTTCAGGGTCAGCGAGAAGTCGTTGGTGACCGGTCCGCCGCCACTGGTGAACGGCGCGAAGGTGTGTGTGAACTGGTAGAGGTCCTGCGGGATTCCGGAGCAGTTGTCGGCCGCCCCGCTACCGGGACAGTTGCCGTTGTCGCGCTGGAGGGCCCACATCGACAGGGTGCTGATGCCCTGCGTCTTGGCCCAGTTGTAGACGGTGACCGCGTCGGCGGTGGTGAACGTCTCGGCCGGGCCGAAGTCGTCCACACCGGGCATCACGGTGATCCCGACCATGGCCCACAACTCGGCCTGGGTCTTGTTCGGGTAGAGCTGCGCGAGTTGGTTCTTCAGGCCGGTCGCCGCCGACTTGGCGTCGTTGGCCATCTGGTGCGGCTGGTTGTCGTAGTAGTCGAACGTCATGATGTTGGCGACGTCGACCTTGGTCCCGTTGGAGACCGCGTTCTGCAGTACGGCCAGGCCGCTCTCGGCCAGACCCTGCGTCGTGGTCGGCAGCGTGTACTGGATCTGCAACGGCCGGCCGGTGCTCGCCGCCCAGGTCTGGACCTGCTTGATCGCCTTGTTGCGGCGGTCGATGCCGGCCGGGTTGGTGAGCGAGTTGTCCTCGATGTCGAGGCAGATCCGGGTCAGGTCGTAGGTCGAGACGACGTTCTGGATGGCACTGGCGATCGAGTTGACGTTGGTGCAACTGTCCGCGATCTCGGTACCGGTGTTGTCCGCCGTGTAGCCGCCGAACGACGCGATCACGTCGCCGCCGGCCGCGCGGATCGAGGCGATCTCCGCGCCGAACGTGGCCTGGGAGATCGGCATCCCGGTATCGCCGTTCCAATACGGCGTACACGATCCCTTGGTCGGGGTCTGGATGAAGGCCATGGTCAGGTACTTCGCGCCGGAGGCGGCGGACAGCGTGGCCGGGTTCTCCCCGGTCCACGCCTCGAAGTACGGCGCGAACACCTGGGTGGGCATCGGTGTGCCGACCGCCTGGGCGACGGTCGTCTCGGGCACCGCCTCCGGCGCAGCGTGCGCCGCGCCGCCTGCGGACAACACGAGCCCCAACGACGCGGCTGCGGTGGTCAGCACGGTCGCCAGGGTGCGGAGCGGACTTGGTCGTCGCATGGGTACTCCCGCATTCGGTGGGACGGGAAGAGGACGGGGCGCGGGGCGGTGCGGGGCGGTGCGCGGTGCGAGACGGTGCGCGGTGCGGGACGGTGGCCGTGCGTCGCTGCGCGGCAGCGGGAGGCGGCGGGGCGGCGGAGGGGCAAAGGTCGAGCGACAGACGACGGTGATCGGTGATCGGGCAAGGTATGGCCCACCTCCGGCCCGGCGGCGGCCGTCGGGTTGGTCGGGCCCGTCGGCTTCGTCCGGACCGGAGGTGGCATCTGTGGGGTGCCGGGCGCGTGGTCAGCGCCGGGCGCGGGCCTCTCGGCGTCGACTGGTCAACACCACGGCGCCGCCGAGGACGACGAGCGCACCGGCACCCGCCGCGCCGACGGTGGCCGCGCTCGGGACGCCGGCGGGGCCGGTGTCCGATACGGCCGCGGCGACCGGCGCCTCGTTGATGGTCGCGGGGTTGCGCCCGGCGGGCTCGATGTAGGGCGCGCCGGTCTCGTGGGCCAGCGGTGCGGTCGCGGGGTTCACCCGCGCGGCGGCGGGGGCGGCGGCGGCTCCGAAAACCACGTCCGAGCAGGAGTAGAACGCCTCGGGGCTGTCGGTGCGTTGGTAGACGACGTAGATCAGGTGCCGACCGGTCTTGCCGGCGGGCATCCGCCCGTTCATCACGAACGACCCGTTGTCCAGCGGCGGATCGGTCTGGGTCAGGAACGGTGTGGGCTCCAGATCCGACCACTTCAGCGGCACCGTCGGGTCGTAGCCGTCCCGGGTCACGTAGAACTCGAACGTGCCGCGGTGCGGCGAGGTGGCTCGGAACAGGAAGTTGAACGTGCTGCCGGCGGAGACCGAGGTCGCCGGCCAGTCGGCGCGCGCCTGGTCGAAGCCCTTGTACTTGTCCCGCCCGGCACTGCACAGCTTGCCGTCCGGAATCACCTGACGATGCCGGCCGGCAACGTCCGCGAGGTTGACCTCGTTCCAGTCGTACACGGGCTGCGTGCCGCCGATCGCGACAGCCGCCTTGCACGCGGCGGACGTGGGGTTCTCCGGGTTCTCGGCGCGGCACGTGCCGGTCCGGCTGAGCGGATTGCTCAGCGTGCCGTGCGCCTGCGCCGTTCCGGTGGCGAGCGCGGTGATCGTCAGGGGCGTCAGACAGCAGGCCGCGGCGAATGCCGCAACCTTGCGGCGAGACTTCATGAAGCCCTCCGGGTAAGGGAATTGCCAATATCGGGGGACGTGCGGGGGCCTCACGACGGGGGCTCGCTCGGGAAAGGAGCCCCCGGATGGGGCGGATCGGCGCGGATGGGACGGTCGGCGCGGACGGGGTGAGTCGGCACTGGTGGGACGGGATCCGCGATGGCCGCGACGGATCCGGGTGTTCCGGCATACGGGTACCGACGCCTGTGGTCCGGGGGGACAGGTATAGACCAATGGCTGCGGCGGTACTCAGAGTCGCCGTGCTCGTCCGGTCGCGCAAGAGCACGGAGCCGGTCTTTCCGGCGGGACGGCCCGATCGGACCGTCATTACTCCCCAACCGAGACGTTGCGAACTGCGCCGAAAAGTCGGGATGGCCTGCGCGACCTTGTTTCTGACACACCGTCAGTTGTGTCGTCATTGTGGCGAGGAAAAATTTTCCGCGATTGCCGGCCGCCTTGCCAATACTTGCCGGGCAACCCCAAAAAGTGCCCGCACACCTATGGACGGGAACCAGGTTGGTATAGACCATTGTCCGTGCAAGGACGCTCGTCGGCGCGATGCGGACGGCGATCGTCCGGCCTTTCCGAAGATCGGCGCCACCGCGAACCCCCCGAGCACCAAGCGCCAGACGCCCGAACACCCAGCACTCCGACACCGACTGCCCCACCGCCCGGCCGCGAGCGGTGGCGCACGCCAACCGGCGGCGTGTGCACGGCATGTCCACCACCGCTCTCGTCCCCCGACTCGTGTCCCAAGACGTGTCCAGGAGCCGGCTCGATGATCTCTGCGTTCCCCGCCCCACACCGCAATTCGCGCCCCAGCACCGTGCTTTCCCACAACTCGCCTCCCCGCGACCCACGCCCCGGTAGGGCTCGTTCCGACCAGGGCACGCCTCCTCCCGGGGCTCGTCGCCGATCGTTGCGCACGCTCGCCCGGGTCCTGGCCGCAACCGTCGTCGCACCGCTCGCACTTGTCGTGCTGCCCACCGGTGCCGCGCACGCCGCGACTCCCGAGGCGACGTTCGCCAAGGCGTCCGACTGGGGTTCCGGCTTCACCGGGCAGTACACGATCCGCAACCAGGGAACCGTCGCACTCACCGCCTGGCGGGTCGAGTTCGACCTGCCCGCCGGCACCACCGTCGGCTCGTACTGGGATGCCCTGCAGACCGGATCGACCGGCGGCCACTACGTCTTCACCAACCGCGAGTACAACGGCGCCCTCGCCCCGGGTGCCTCGGTCACCTTCGGCTTCCTCGGCTCGGGCCCGGGAACTCCCGCCGGCTGCAAGCTCAACGGCAACCCGTGCGTCGGACCGGCCGTCCCCGACACCACCCCGCCCAGTACACCGACCGACCTGCGCGTGACCACGGCCGGCCCGAACGCGCTGGCCCTGTCCTGGACCGCGTCCACCGACAACGACCGGGTGGCCGGCTACGACATCCAGGTCGACGGCGCCGCGACCACGACCAGTGCCGGTCCGGGCGTGACGTTGTCCGGGCTCACCCCCGGCACCGCCTATGCGGTCAAGGTGCGCGCGAAGGACGCGGCGGGCAACGTGTCCCCATTCACTCCCGAGCTGATCGCCACCACCACGACCGGCGGTGGCAATCCCCCACCGGGATCGGTGCGCAGCGTCCCGTACATCGACATCACCGCACCCACCCCGACCCTGACCGACGTTGCCGCGGCCACCGGCCAGAAGTTGTTCACGCTCGCCTTCGTACTGGGCAGCAACAGCGGCTGCGACCCCAAGTGGGGCGGCACGATCGCGCTCGACGAACCACGTATCGTCAACCAGATCACCGCACTTCGCGCCCAGGGCGGCGATGTCGTGGTCGCCTTCGGCGGCGCGGCCGGGCCGTACCTGGAGGCGTCCTGCGGCAGCCCCGACGCGCTCGCCGCCGCCTACACCAAGGTGATCGACACCCTCGGCGTCAAGCACCTCGACATCGACATCGAGGCGTCCATCCCGCTCGACACCATGAACAAGGCGCTGGCCAAGGTGCAACGGGACCGACCCGCCACCACCGTCAGCTTCACCCTGATGGTGCAGGGCGACGACTACGGGCTGACCCCGTCCCTGGGCGTGGACCTGCTCAAGAACGCGCGGGACAACGGAGTTCGGGTCGACATCGTCAATCCGATGGCGATGGAATTCGGCACCTCGCGCCCGGTGTGGGGCGACGCGGTGATCACCGCCGCCGAATCGACGCTGCGTCAGATGAAGGAGATCTGGCCCGCCAAGTCGGACGCCGAACTCAAGAGCATGCTCGCGGTCACCCCGATGATCGGCCGCAACTTCAACGGCAAGACCTTCGTCCAGTCGGACGCGAACAAGCTGGTCGCCTGGGCGAACACCAACCACATCGGCCGGCTGGCGTTCTGGTCGGTGGGCCGGGACAACGGCTCCTGCCCGGGCGGCGGCGTGTCGCCCACGTGCAGCAGCATCAGTCAATCGCCCTACGAATTCACCAACCTGTTCAAGAACTTCACCGGCTGAACCCACCTGCCCGGCATCGGTCGACCCCCTTTCGGCCGGTGCCTCCCGCGCCCGGCGGCGCCCACGCGACGCCGCCGGGCCACCCTCTCACCGGGCCCGATCGATCTCGGCGGCAACCGCCGGTCGCAGGCCCGCCGCGGTACCGATGGGGTCGGATATCAGGATTCGTGCGCAACACATCACTTTCAACCGTTACGTTGATCGCGGGCCGGGGCCGACCCTGACGTCGCGTACGAAGCGGAGTGATGACCCATGCCACGCAGGAATCTGGACCCGTACAAGTCGCCGAGAGCCTTCTACGCCTCGGAGTTGCTCCGACTGCGCGAGGCCGCGGGACTGACCCAGGCTCAGCTCGCCGAACACGTGTTCTGCCACGATTCGAACATCGCCCACTTCGAATCGGGTACCCGGCGGCCCCAGGTGGAGACCTCGAAGATGTTCGACGAGGTGTTCGACACCGGGCAACACCTCCAACGCCTGTGCGCGTTGGCCCGCCGGTCCGGACACGCCGAATACTTCGCGGACGCTGCGGAGTTGGAGGAACGCGCGCTGACGATCAGCGAGTACTCACCGATGCTGGTGCCGGGATTCCTGCAAACCGAGGCGTACGCACGCGCATTCACCAAGTCCGCTCGCCCTTTCGCTGCCGAGGACGAAATCGAAGAACTCGTGCGAACACGCATGGAGCGAGCGCGGTTGCTGGAGAAGGAACACCCGCCCAAAGTCTGGGAGATCATTCACGAGGCTGCGCTTCACGTCGTCGTGGGGTCGCCCGAGGTCATGCACGAGCAGTTGCTGGCCGTCGTCGAGGCGGGCCGAAGTCGGCGCTACCTGGTACAGGTGCATCCGTTCACAGGCGGCCCACACCCGTTCATGACGGGCGTCGTCTCCTTGATGTCCTTCGCGGATTCCTCACCTGTCGTATACGTCGAGGGCGCATACACGGGCCAGTTGATCGATGATCCGACCGTGGCCGGGAGATATCGGAAGGCATACGATCTGGCCAGAGCGGCCGCGCTCTCGCCGGCGGCTTCCTTGCTCCTGATCGAATCCGTAGCGAAGGGTTTCGCAACCGATGAGCATCGCACATGACCTGAGCACTGCCCGCTGGCGCAAGTCCTCCTACACGAACGCTGACGGCGGCAACTGCGTCGAGGTGGCCGGCGGCCTGCCCGGCATCGTCCCGGTCCGCGACAGCAAGGTCCTCGACAGCCCCACACTCGTCTTCGAGAACGACGGCTGGTCGGCCCTGTTGTCCGACCTCGCAGCCGGCGACCACGCGACCCACTGACAACGGTTGGAGTCCCGAAGCCCAACAGCCCCGGGACTCCAACCACGTCACATATCGGGCCAATCTCTTGGCAGGGCTTTTTTACCGGAGTATGGTGGTTAGTGGCCTACGGGGCGAGCGAGGGAGTTCGACCGATCAGTGGGTGGCCTTGGAGAAGGGAGCTTCGGCTCATGCCAAGGTCGGGCGGTCGGGCTGAGAGGCGAGAAGGTCGAATGGACCGGATCGCGACCCCTAGCACCTGATTCGGACAATGCCGGCGCAGGGAGTCCCACCTCGTAGGTCTTTTACGCGCGTACGTCGACCCGGGCACCGGGCACGACGGCCGCGCGTTCGCATGTCTTGGCCCGGCCCGGCCTGGCCGGCCTCCGAGCGATCACCGACCCGGATTGTTGAACCGGACCTCCGGGTTGGCAGGTGTCGCGCCCACCAACCAGGGCTGCGGGATGCACTTCAAGTGGAGGTCGAAGAAGGCCCCGACGTAGGCCCGAGTCAGGGCCAGCCCGCGCTCCCCGGCGAGCCCGGTCGGCAACCCGCCGCCGGGCAGGCCCAGTTGGTCGAGGAAGACCGGGATGTCGCTGAAGCTGTAGTGATTCGCGCCGGTCACCGTCAACCACCGCTTCCACCCGTCCAGTCGAGCCCACGCCTGGTCCCAACTGGGATCCGTACCTCCCGGTCGATGCACCTCGTCGCCCGTGCCGAGCAGCATGAACGGGCGCCCGCGCAGGCCCGTTTCGGGTACCGCAGAGTGGAACGCGCCGTCGATGTTCACGCCCGCCCGGACCCGGGAATCGGCCGCCATCGCCGCCGCCGAACTCGCGCCGCCGATCGAGTGCCCTGCCATGCCGATCCGGTTGCGGTCGATCAGGGCGGCGTAGCGCCAGGCCGACCGGGGTCCGGTGAGTCGATCCAGTACGAAGGACGCGTCCTTGGCCCGACCGGCGGTAACGGCCTCCAGGTCCGCTTCGGTCCGGACCTTGTCACACGCGACGCAGGTGAGCATCCGGCCGCCCGGGAACGCGGTTCCCACCGACTCGTACGCGTGGTCGACGGCGGCCACCACGTAGCCGCGGCTTGCCAGTTCCTCCGCCAGGCCGGTGAGGGTGTACGCGGAGACCCCGAATCCCGGGGACAACAGGACGAGCGGAAACCGGCCGGAGGCGGGCCGGGCATCGACCTCGGCGTCGGTCGCGGTGGCACTGAGCGTCTCGGCGGGGAAGGCGTCGCCCATCCCCCGGTCCGCGAGCAGCAGGCGGGCCTCTTCGACAGTGGCGTAGCGGGCGGGCGTGCGGGTGCGGGTGCCGCGCTGGGCGGGGTAGTAGACGCCGACCATCAGCTCGCGTGCACCGGCTTGCGGCACCCACGGGTCCCGGCGGGTCCGGTCGACGAGGTGCAGGGATTCCCGACCGACGGCGAACGGGCCGGTCGGGTGCGGCAACGAGGTCCGATCGGCCGAGGCCGGGAGGTCGGCGGCGGCAATAGTGGCGGAGGCGGCGGAGGTCGCGCCTGCGGCTGCGGGTTGCGCCAGTGCGGTCGGCACGGCCAGCGCGAGGGCCAGGGTCAAGGCGAACGCGGAAAGCGCGCCCGTCGGGTTCGGCGAGGATCGTTTCATGTACCGATCCTGGGCTTCGGAGCCGGTTGCGGGCATCGGCCGGCGGTAGCACCGCGGCGCGGGCCCGGCGTACATCCTCGGGCGCATCCGGCCGCCCTACGACCGATGGTTCGGGGAAAGTCGGCGGACCTGCGGCCCGGTCCGGATCGGCCGATCGGAGCACCGCCGAACCGTCCGTGCGGTCCTTCGGCGTGGCGTACGCACGGTGCCGGGCTGTCGGGTCGAAGCGGCGGATAGTGGGACGAAGGCGATCCCCGGGCATCGGTCGCGCCCGCGTTCGATGCCGCCTCTGTTGGGAGAAACCCCGTGTCCGACACCCAGTTCACCTATGTCATGTACGTCCGCACCACCCCCGAGGAGTTGTGGCGCGCGCTGACCGAGCGCACCGAGATCGACCGCTACTTCGACGGATCGGGGCCGGAATCGGACTGGCGGGTCGGCTCGCCCGTCCGCTGGTCGATGGCACCGCGCACGGCGCCGCGGGACGCCGGTCAGGTGGTCCTGGCGGCCGAGCCGCCGCGTCGACTGGCCTATACGTGGCACAACTACGAGCCGGAGATCGCCGAGATGTTCGGCTGGAGCCCGGAACAACTCGCCGAACAGCGCCGTGAGCCGATCTCTCGGGTCTCCTTCGACCTGGTACCGCTGGGCGAAGTGGTCGCGCTGCGGGTCCTGCATGACGGCTTCGCACCGGAATCCGAGATGCTCAAGAGCATCCGGGAGGGCTGGCCGATGATCCTGTCCAACCTCAAGACGATGCTGGAGACCGGCGAGACCTTGCGCTTCGGCGCGTAGCTCAGCGCTTGGAACCGGTGGGGTCGGTGGAGCCTGCGGCGCCGGTGGGATCTGTCGGTGTGCGCAGGAAGGACCGGGTGACCTCGGTGAAGGCTTGGGGCTCGGCGGCGTGGACCAGGTGGCCGGCCGGGATGGTGACCACCCGGGCGTCCGGCAGCCGGCGGGTCCACTCGGTGACCCGGTCCTGCGGAATGTGGCTCGTCGAGCCGCCGGCGACCACGAGGGTGGGGGCGGTGATCCGGGCCAGGCGTTCCCACCACACCGGATCGGGGGTGTCGATCTGCTTGCGGACGGCGACGACCATGTCCCAGTCGAAGCCGAGTTCGCCCTCGGGCCGGGTCGGCGGGACGGGATCGCGCGGCAGCGGCACAGAGACGTCCTCCAGTACCAACCGGCCCACCCGATGCGGGTGTTCCTGCGCGAACAGGTAGGCCACGACGCCACCCATCGAATGGCCGATCAGGTCCACCCGATCGAGGCCGAGCACGTCGAGAAACGCGACCAGGTCGTCCCGCATCAGTTCGACGGAGTAGTCGCCGGGCCAATCGCTGCGCCCATGCCCGCGCAGATCGACCGCGTACACCCGCCACCGCTCGGCCAGGGCCCCGGCTACTCGGGCCCAGTGCGTGGCGTCCTCACCGAGCGCGTGCAACAGCACCAGCGGCGGGGCCTCCGGCGTGCCCCACACGTCGTACGCCAGGCAAATCCCGCCGACCTCCACCGTGCTCGACGCACCACTCGGTTCACCCATATTCGGACCATAGCCGTGCGACCGGCGGCGACGGAACGTCGTTCGCTGCGGGCCGAATGGGCTGCGGCGGGCGCCGGATCCCGCGCGCCACGCCGGCTCGGGGCGATCGAGCGGGCGGCGTACCGCGCGGGCAGCACTCCTGCGCGATGCGCCTCGGGCGCGATGCGGCGCGGGCGCGGTGGGTCAGATCCAGCCGTCGAGCGACTTCAGGAACGCGTCGAAGTCGTCGCGGTGGATGCAGTGGCCGACGTTTTCGACCACGCGTACCTCGAAGCCGTTCCCGCGCAGTTCCTCGTTCAGCTCCGGCGTCATGATGAAGCTGTCCGACGCGGACTGGACCAGGCTGGGCACCACGGGCGCGGCGGGAACGTAGTCCGGGTCGAAGTCGCCCAACCGGGTCAGGAAGTCCTGGTCGAACTTCCGGAAGCCGTCGAGTTCGGCCTGGACATCCGCCGCGGACCAGCGCGGGTTCATCGCACGAATGCTCTCCAGGGAGGCGTTGGCCACCATCGCCCGCATCCCCTCGAAGGCACCGGCAGGTACCGAGCCCATCCGAAAGCCCGGGTCGGAGTACACGGCCTTCTTCGGCCGCAACCGCTCGACCGCGAGCGACAGCGCGAGCGCGCCGAGCGAGTGCCCGATCGCCACGTCGGCGCCGACCGGCAGGTTCTCCACGAGGTCGTCGGCCATCGCTTCCGGGCTGTACTGCGCCCGCTCGCTCAGCCCGTGCCCACGCAGGTCCGGCGCGTACACCCGGTAGCCGCGCCCGACCAGCACATCCTCCAACGCGTACCACGTCCCGTGGTCCGACATCCCACCATGAACAAGCACCGCAACCTTGTCCCCGGCCCCACGCTCATGCACATGCAGCTTCACAGAACACGCTCCCCTCTACGCTGACACGATTCAGCATCACTTCACGATGCTACCTCCGCCGCCCACGGGAGACCAGCCGCCACGCACCGGATCCCCCACCTCCCCACCATCCCCGAACACGCCCCCAACGCAGCCCACCTGGGGCACCCGGATGAGGAGGGCGCGGAACCTACAGGCCCAGGCTTGCGACGAAGGCCGAGAAGGCAGGTGCTACGACCCTCCACTCGCAGAGCTGGGGGTTCGTCCAGAAATCACTGCCGACCACGCGAGGATCCGATTGATCGGTGCGGTAGTCGAGCGCCAGGGCAACGTCGTCACCAGGGGTGCGATTGACGGCAATCAGCACCGCCTGTTCAACGTCGAGCCAAGGCAGTTCGAGTGGGACGGCGCCCCTGCTTCCACGTGCCTCGCGAAAAAACGCACAGTGCTCGTCGTCGGCGAACATGTCCATCGAACGGGACTCCGACTCCATCCGCCCCGGGCTCGACAGAAAGACGAGCGGGCTCTTGAACCACGGGACGACCTCCGCCAGTACCGCATCGCCCGGGTGACGCCAAAGGCCGCGATCGATGAGGGAGGTCAGTCCGTCCGGCAGCGCAAGTCCACGAACCATCGAAGACACCATGGCGCACAGCGTCGCACGACTTCGCCGTAGGGCTCCGACGCCCCACGGGCCGACCCACGCATCGCGTGAGCGTTCGAGGTTTCGTAGCGGCACGTGCTCCTGCGGTCGCGTCTCAGTCGGCCTGCGGTCCGTCGTCCACGCACAGGCCGGTCCGGCAACATACGGGCAACCGGTCGGCCGCGATCTCCCGGACACGGTGCAGGCGGGCCCGGTCGGTCTCCACCACCGCGAGGATCTCGAAGGCGGTGCCGGCGGCCCCGATGGATCGATTCGACATGACCTCCTCATAGAGCAGCCATAGACCTCGCACGGCAACGTCTCGGCACAGTTCCGGAAGATCGAGCCCACGTCGGGAAGACACGAAATCCGTGCCGTCACCTGCCACCAGGCACTGCAGGAGGTCCAGGAACTCCGCGCGTGCCGTCGGTGCGACGTCGTCCGCGAGGGCTGCCAGAGCAACGGACGTCACGGCGGGGGCCGGCTCCCACAGGACCACCTCGGACCAGATGTGCCCTTCGAACCCGACGCGGCCGGATTCCCCTCGGAATTCCCCACCCGCAAGCCTCGACAAATCCCCGGCCAGGTGCCCGGCCGAGTCTCCGCACCCGCACAGCATGCCGTTCCAGTCCTGCCGGGCAATCTCAGACTCGACCAGTCGCATGGTTCCCACACTCTAGACGAGACCCACCAAACCCCAACGACCCGCCTGGAGTTGCCAGACTTCAAGGGAACGGACGCCCACCCGCAGCGTGATCGACGGGCCCGGCATCCCTCGATGCCTGGCCCCGACCGCGCCCCCCACCGCGGCGGCCCCGCGTCCACCCGCGATGCCGAGTCGGCTCCGCCTGCGGTTGCACACCCACGCGCCGCGCCCGGCGATCCTCCGGTGAACCGGCCGGCCGAACGGCCGACCGCATCAGCGGCCGGGAGATCACGCGGTCGGGGTCGGTCTTGTCAGCGCGGGGCTTCCGGTTCGGTCGGGGGTTGGGTTTCGAGGTGGAGGAGGGTGGCGAGGAAGCCGGGGAAGCGGTGTTCGAACTCGGGTTCGCGGAGGCGGAGCGTCATGCCCGTGCCGGTGTTGCGTTGGACGACCAGGCCCGCCTCGCGCAGCACCTTCCAGTGGTACGAGCGGGTGGACTTGGTGCCGGGCACCGTGAGTGCCGTACACGGGAGTTCGCGGGTCGGGTCCACGGCCAGTGCGACGACCACGCCGCGTCGGTGTTCGTCGGAGAGCGCGGCGAAGACGTCGCTCAGCGACACCTCGTCGAGCGACGGGTGGTGCATCTGGACAGGCATCCCGATCCGCTCCTTGCCTGGGTCCACGGTTGCCGGCGCAGGCCGTGGGTGTCTACGGTACCGGGGTACGAAGATTTTCGAACCACCCCGATGGGAAGCGCACACCATGACGAACACCCGACCCACCCCCGTTCATCCCACCGTCGCCGTACTGGGCACCGGCATCATCGGCGCCGCCATCGCCCGCAACCTGTCCCGGAACGACTTCGAGGTGCGGGCCTGGAACCGTACGCCCGCCAAGGCCGCGGCCCTGACCGCCGACGGCGTGCGCGCGGTCGAGACGCCGGCCGACGCGGTCTCCGGTGCGGACATCGTGGTCACCGTGCTCAACGACGGCCCCCGGGTCCTGGACGCGATGCGAGCCGCGGTGCCCGGGCTGCGCGCCGGCGCCGTGTGGGTCCAGGTCAGCACGGTCGGCGTCGACGCACTGGACGAACTGGCCGCGTTCGCCGGTGAACACGGGCTGCTGTTGGTGGACGCCCCGGTGCAGGGCACCCGGGGGCCCGCCGAGCAGGGGCAGTTGGTCGTTCTGGCGGCGGGCGCGCCGGCGGCCCGCGAGGTGGTCCAGCCGCTGTTCGACACGATCGGTCGGCGCACCCTGTGGGTCGGCGAGGACGGTACCGCCGGCACGGCCAGTCGCCTCAAGCTCGTGCTCAACACCTGGGTCCTGGCGCTGACCCACGGCGTCGGAGAGGCCCTGGCCCTGGCCCGCGGCCTGGACGTGGACCCGCAACTGTTCCTGGACGTGGTAGGCGGCGGCCCGATGGACAACGCCTACTTCCAGCTCAAGTCGGCCGCGATCCTCTCCGACGACTACACCACCAGCTTCTCGGTGGACAACGCCGAGAAGGACGCCCGTCTGGTGCTTCAGGCCGCCGAACGCGTCGGTGTCCGGATGGACGTCGTCGCTGCCGGGGCGGAGCGCTTCCGCCGCGCCTCCGCACAGGGCCACGGCGACCAGGACATGGCGGCCGGCTACTTCGCCGGCTTCGACCAGTAGACCCACTTCGACAAGCAACCCCGTACGGCGACCCGCATTCGGTCGACCGGGCAGGTCGCGGCGCACGCGACCATGTGGGCCCGGCCGACCGGGCGGGATGCGATCGACACCGCCGCTGCGCCTGCGGACCCGGTCAGCCGCGCGCATCACGCCCACGCCCCGGAGCGCTCGCGAGCCGGCGCACCACCACCGGAACGACGATCGCCGCGGCCACCACGTGCGCGCCGCACAACATCGCCTTGGTCGAGGCCGGCGTGTCACCGGCCCACAGCGGGCCGGCCATGGACAGCGCGGTCAGCACGAGCGTGGCCGCCAGGTACGTCCGGGCCGGGCGGGTCGCGAAGCGTGCGAGGAGTACGGCCAGTAGCGTCCCCACCGACAGGCTGACCGCCGTGCCCATCGCGAACATCCCGACGGTGATCGGTTCCGCCGTCGCCGCCCCGATGTTCCCGGCCCGCATCGGCACGCCGAGGCCCCGGGCGAGCAACCCGTACAACTCCGTGCCGATCGCGGCGGCCACCCCGGCCGCCACGCTCACCGACCACACCGACCAGGACTCCCACGCGGCGGGCGAACGATCGGTCGAGGTCGGGCGCATCGTGGTGTTCATCGACATTCTCCTCTGACATCCGGGCGGTTCCCGTTGCCCGAGGGTCGGAGGCGCTCCCCGCTTCTCGACATCACCACCGCATCACCGAGACCACCGACGCCACCGACACCGCCGGAGGCGTCACGCCCGCTATCGCTTCGCCGCAGTTCGGAACCTCGCACAACGGCCATCGGCGAATTCGTACGTCAGTACGATGCCCGGGTGACGAGTGACGTGGCGACCGATCAGCCGACCCACCGCCAACTACCGCAGGGGAATGAGGAGTTCCCCGACGGCCGTAGTTCCGGGGCCGCACGTCCGGAGCCGCGCGGGTGGGCCTGGTCGCCGGCTCGGTTCGGGTATCGGGATCGGCCGCCGACGTCGTTGCGCGAGCGGTTGGTGCCCTCGTACACCGACAACAGCCCCTACACCGGCGGCGGCT
>NZ_JBEXUX010000077.1:0-22026 GCF_040629175.1 Embleya sp. NPDC005971
GTAGCGGGTGTCGGGTGCGCCGCCGGTGGGGGCGATCACGTTGGCGGCGAGCCTGGTGCCGCCGTCGCCGGGGATGTCGACGAAGCGCAGGGACGCCGGTCTCAGCCCGTCGCCTCGGCGACCCGGTCGGCGAGCGCCGCCAGTTCGTCCCGGCCGATCAGGCCGCCGGCGAAGTCGGCGACCACCTCCAGCGGGACGTTGTGCGCGGCCCGCCGCAACGTCGCGTCGTCCGCCAGCCGGCTGGTGAGGCCGGCGTTGGATCGGGCCAGTCGTTCCAGCAGCAGCGGGCCGCCGATCGGGTGGGCCAGCCACTCGCCCAGGGTGCTGCGCACGTCCAGTTCGGCGGTGTCCGCGTCGGCGGCGACGGCCAGTTCGGCGGACAGTCGCACGTCCCGCGAGGATGCGGCGGCCTCGATCCGGTAGGTACCGCCCTCGATCCGCCAACACCGGTCGCGCACGCTGAAGTAGGCCAGGTCGGCGCGGGGGAACTCGATCGTCACCTCGCGGCTCTCGCCCGGCCGGAGGCGGACCGAGGCGAACCCGCGCAGTTCGCGGATCGGGCGTTCCACCGGCGAGCCGGAGGGCGCCGCGGAGTAGATCTGTACCACCTCGCGGCCGGCCCGTTCGCCGGTGTTGGCGACGGTCACCCGGACCACGATCCCGGCGCCGTCGTCGACGCCGGCCACGCTCAGCTCGCGATAGGCGAAGGTGGTGTACGACAGGCCGTGTCCGAACGGGAAGGCGACCTCGACGCGGGCCGCGTCGTAGCCCCGGTAGCCGACGAACACCCCCTCGCCGTACCGCACGTGGCCCTCCGCGCCGGGGAAGGTCAGGAAGCTGGGGGAGTCCTCCAGGCGCAGCGGGATGGTCTCGGCGAGCTTGCCGGAGGGATTGACCGCGCCGAAGAGCACCCGAGCCAGGGCGCCGCCGCCGGCCTGGCCGAGCAGGAAACCCTCGACGAGCGCGGGCACCCGATCGTGCCAGGGCGCGGTGCGCACGATGCCGCCGTTGGAGAGCACCACCGCCACGCGCGGGTTGACCGCCAGGACCCGGTGGAGCAGGGCGAGTTGGTCGGCGGGCAGGTCGATGTGGTCGCGGTCGAAGCCCTCGGACTCGTCCTGTTGGGCGAGGCCGAGGAAGAGCACGACGGTGTCGCTCGCGGCGGCCAGGCGCACCGCCCGGTCGGCCACCTCGGTCGGGTCGGCGTCGGGTTCGGGGCCGTCGGCGAGTGGATAGCCGGGGGCGAACTCGACGTGGGCGCCGTCGGCGAGTTCGCGGATGTGGTCGAGCGGGATGTCCACCCGGGTGGGGGTGACCTGGGAGCTGCCGCCGCCCTGGAAGCGCGGGGTGCGGGCGAGTTCGCCGATCACCGCCACGGTGCCCGAGCCGGGGTCCAGGGGCAGCAGCGGACCCTCGTTGCGCAGCAGCACGATGCTGTGGTCGGCGACCTCGCCGGCGAGACGGTGGTGTTCGTCGTACGGCGCGGTCGAGCCGTCGCCGGCGGGCCGCGCGGCCCGGTGGGCGAAGTGCACGAGCCGTTCGACGGCCCGGTCGAGCACGGCCTCGTCGAGTTCGCCGGCGGTGACCGCGGCGACCACTTCGCGGTCGGTCCGGCCGCCGGTCGGCGGCATCTCCAGGTCGAGTCCGGCGCGCAGCGCGGCGACCCGGTTGCGCACGGCGCCCCAGTCGGACATCACCAGACCCTCGAAGCCCCACTCGGTGCGCAGGATGTCGGTGAGCAGCCGGGTGTTCTCGGACAGGGGCACGCCGTTGACGCCGTTGTACGCGCACATCACCGCCCACGGCTTGTCGCGGCGCACGATGCGTTCGAAGGCGCGCAGGTAGATCTCGCGCAGCGGACGTTCGTCGATGTCCGCGCTGACCCGCATGCGGTCGGTTTCCTGGTTGTTGGCCGCGTAGTGCTTGAGCGTCGCGCCGGTGCCGTTCTCCTGGAGGCCGCGGATCACCGCGCCGCCGAATTCGGCGGAGTGGGTCGGATCCTCCGCGAAGTACTCGAAGTTGCGCCCGCACAGCGGCGAACGCTTGATGTTGATGCCGGGGCCGAGCAGGACGCCGATGCCGTGTGCGGCGGCCTCGGCGGCGAGTGCGGCGCCGACGCGGTGCGCGAGGTCCGGGTCCCAACTGCTGCCCAGCGCGACGGCGGGCGGGAAGCACGTGGCGGGGGTGGCGGGGCGCAGGTCGAGTTGCCCGGGCTCGTGGTCGGGGTGCTGTAGGCGCAGCCCGTGCGGGCCGTCGGACATGGTGACCGACGGGATGCCCGCGTGTTCGATCGGCTTGGTGGTCATCTGGCCCAGGCCGCTGGTCAACGCGGCCTTGTCGGTCAGGGTGAGGTCGTGCGCGGCCATGGCGACTCCGATCGGTGGGTCCCTGGGTGGCTCGGGCTGCTGCCCGCCACGAAAGCCGGCCGGCGATCGGTAAAAACCATATGGTGATCGGTTTTGATGGTCAAGGGTGCCCGACATCGCCGAGGGGGAGCCGATCACCGGGCACGGGCCGGGCCACCGGGACCGGGCCGCCCGCGCGGCCCGGTCCCGGGCGGGCTATTCGACGGTGCGGATGGCGCCGGACGGGCACAGCCGGCCGGCCTGGCGGGCGCCGCGGTGCAGCGCGGCGGCCGGATCGGGGGTCAGGACGGTGACCAGGCCGTCGTCGTCCTGGTCGAAGACCTCGGGGGCGGTCAGTGCGCACAGGCCGGCGCCGACGCACACGGTGCGGTCGGCGCTGACGTGCAGGCCGGTCGCCTTCGCGTCGCTCACCAGGTGACCGGGAGTTCGTTGACGCCCTGGATCGTGGTGCCCGGGCGCAGCGTCAGTTGTTCGATCGGAACGGCCGTACGCAGGGTCGGAATGCGCTCGAACAGGGCGGTGAGGATGATCTCCAGTTCCAGGCGGGCCAGGTTCTGCCCCAGGCACTGGTGCACGCCGTAGCCGAAGGCGATGTGCTGGTGGGCCGAGCGGCGCACGTCGAAGGTGTCCGGGTCCTCGAACACCGAACCGTCGCGGTTGGCGATGGAGTTGGTGACGACCACCCCTTCACCGGCCCGGATGAGCTGACCGTCGATCTCGATGTCGGCCGTGGCGAACCGGCCGCCCGCGAGGTCGGCGATGGCCAGGTAGCGCAGCAATTCCTCGACGGCGCCCGGCACGAGCGTGGGATCGGCGCGCAACGCGGCGTGTTGATCGGGGTGTTCGAGGAGGGTGATCACGCTGAGCGAGGTCATCGACGCGGTGGTCTCGTGACCGGCGACGAGCAGCAGGATCGCGGTCGAGATCAGCTCCTCCCGCTCGATCGCGCCGGTCGCGAGCTGTTCGGTGACCAGGGTGGACACCAGGCCCGGCCCGGGTTTCGCCTCGAAGGTGGTGACCAGTTCGTCCAGGTAGCGTTCGAGCCGGTCGCGTGCGGCGAGGGCGTCCGCGCCGTCGGTGGCCTGGAGCAGTCGCCGGCTCGCGTCCTGGAAGAAGTCGTGGTCCGCGTAGGGGACGCCGAGCAGTCGACAGATCACCATCGAGGGCACCGGCAGGGCGAACAACTCGACCAGGTCGGCGGGCGGGCCCGCGGCCAACAGGTCGTCGATCGCGCCGTGCACGATGCGCTCGACGTCCGGGCGCATGCCCTTGATCCGCCGGACGGTGAACTCGGCGATGGTCATCCGCCGCCGGGGGCCGTGCTCGGGCGGGTCCAGGCTGATGAATCCCGGGTGCCGGTCGCTCAGCGCGCGTAAGCGGGGCGAGGTCGCCGGGAAGTGGGGGTGGGTGCGGTCGGAGGACAGGCGTGGGTCGGCCAGCAACCTGCGGGCCGTCTCGTGCCGGGTCACCACCCAGACCGGACGGCCGTCGTACAGGGTCACCCGCTGCAACGAACCCGGTTGGTCGCGCAGCCTGTTGTAGGAGTCGGGGAGTCGGTAGGGGCAGGTTCGGTTGCTCGGGTAGGTGGGAGCCTGTCCGGTTCGAAAGGTCGCAGCGGTCTCGTTCATCGATCCCCTCGCAGCCATCGCATGGATTGGGCATGGTTGGGCATGATCGGATTCGCCGATCGCATAGAGAACGAATGGTTCTCTGCTTGGGAGGCTAGGCTCCTCGATCAGGGAACGCAACGGTCTCTCCATGACTCAAGGGAGTCGAACTGTCACCCAAAGTCGGTCGGATCGCGGTCGAAGCGGCAATCGACCACCGCAAGGGGCCGCGTCGGCGCGGCGAGGAACTGGAGTCGGCCATCCTGACCGCGACCCTGGCGGAGCTGGTCGAGGTGGGCTACCCGGCCCTGACCATGGAGCGGGTGGCCGCGCGCGCCCGCACCGGCAAGGCCACGCTGTACCGCCGCTGGTCCGGTCGGGCCGAACTGGTCGTCGACGCGCTCAAGTTGCCCGGTGTGTCGGACGTCGACCCGCCCGACACCGGGGCGTTGCGCAGCGACATGATCACGCTCCTGGAGCGCATCTCCGCCAAACTGGCCGGTCCGCTCGGCGAGATCCTGCGCGGCCTGCTCGCCGAGACGGGTCGCGACGCCGAACTCGCCCGGCTGATCCACGCCCGCTTCCACACCGCCGGCCCCTCGTCGGTCCGGGCCATCCTGGAACGGGCGGTCGAGCGTGGCGAGATCGAGCCCACGATGCCGACCTCGCGCCGCGCCACGGTGGCGACCGACCTGCTGCGCAACGAGATCCTGCTGTTCGGGGCACCCGTCGACGACGCCGTCATCCGCGACATCGTGGACGACGTCTACCTGCCGCTGCTCCTGCGCCCGGCGCCGGGACACGGCCCCACGCGGTAGCAACACCCTCACCGCCGCGGGAGGTTGCGTCGTGCGCTTATTCCCCGGAGGGAATTGTTCGGGTCGCGCGGCGGTCGCAGGATTGCTTTCACGGCCCGCCGCGACGGGTGAGCCGGTCATCGTCGGAAGCAGGCACGAGGGCACGCGACCGCGCCTCGTCGAGGAGTACGGGAGTAACCACCATGTCGGACACCACCACCACGACCCCGAGCACCGCCGAGGTCATCGCCCGGTTCAACGACGCGTTCACCACCCACGACCCGGCACTGCTGGTCGGTCTGGTCGCCGACGACTGCGTGATGGTGAGCGTGCAACCGGCCCCCGAGGGCACCCGCTACCAGGGCCTGGACGCATGCCTGGGGTTCTGGCAGGACCTGGCGGCGGACGCCGGTACCGACTTCGAGCCGCAGGACGTGTACGTGTTCGGGGATCGCGCGGTGATCAAGTGGCACGTGTCCTTCGGGGCCGGCCCGGTCAACGAGGTCTTCGGCGACGCACACGCGGACACCGCGTGGGTGGCGGGCGTCAACCTGATGCAGATCCGCGACGGACGCATCGTCGAGGCCCTGGGCTACAGCAAGTCCCCGTGACACGTGCACTGCGGGCACAATGCGCTCATGACCACCGTGACGCGCTACCTGACCCCGGCCGAGACGGCGGAACGATCCGGCTTCAGCCTGGACACCCTGCGCTACTACGAACGCATCGGCCTGCTCTCCGACGTGGACCGGGCGCCCAGCGGCCACCGCCGCTTCACCGAGGACGACCTGCAATGGCTCGGCATCCTGCGCTGCCTGCGCGACACCGGCATGCCGATCGCGGACATGCGGCGCTACGCCGAACTGGCGCGCACGGGGGACAAGGAGTCGCTGGCCGAGCGGATAGCCCTGCTGGAACAGCACGACACCGCCGTCGAGCGACAGATCGCGCTGTTGCGCACCCAGCAGGGACACCTGCGGGGCAAGATCGACTGGTACCGCTCCATCCTCCCGGACTGATCAGCGAGGCCGCACACCTGCCGCCGACCGTCACCGCCGACCATGGGACGACACTGCTGGAGTACCGGCGCGCCCGTGGGCGACACACGTCCGGGACTGGTACGCCGGGCTGCGGATCAAGAAGTTTCCCGAGGATCTGCGCGTGTTCGAGCACGTGTTGTGGTCCGCCCGCGTGCAGGTGGTGGTGGAACCGGGCACCCATCTGGGCGGCTCGGCCCTGTGGTTCCGCGACCGGTTGCGTACCCAGGCCGGCTACGGGCGCGTCCCCGAGGCGATCCGGGTGATCTCGGTGGACCTCGACCAGGACCGCGCCGCCGGGCTGCTCCGGGCCGCCGATCCGGCCTTCGACCGGGAGATCACCCTGGTGGCCGGCGACGTCACCGACCCGGGGCTCGCCGACCGCGTCGCGGACCTGGTCCCGCCCGGTGCACGTTGCCTGGTGGTGGAGGACACCCTGCACGAATACGCCACGACCATCGCCGCGCTGCGCAACTTCGCGCATCTGGTCCCGACGGGCGGGTTCTTCGTCGTCGAGGACGGCATCGTCGACGACCCGGACCTGTGCCCGCAGGGCATGCCGGGCGGCGTGTTGCCCGCCGTCGCCGACTGGCCGGCCGGCGAACAGGGCAGCGCCTTCACCACTCGGCGCGACCTGGAACTCCACGGCGTCACCAGCCACCCGCACGGGTGGCTGCAACGGACCGCGCACGCCTGCTGATCCGCCGCGGCGCCCCCGCTGCCGGTTGCCGGCCGGGTGCGCGCGGCGCGGCGGGCACGAACGGCATACCGCGACGGGTGGAGTCGGCGCGGGGTATACCGCCGGGGTTCGATCCGGTTGTCATCCGAGGGGGGAATGTCGAGCCGGCGCCGGTTCCCTAACGTTGTGCTCGGCCGGGCGGCGTCGAAGGACGCCGGGCGGTGGCGCGGGGTGGTCGACGGGAGACGGAAGCGCGGTGCGTGCGGTAGGACGTGGACGCGGCGCGGGGTACGGGGGCTCGGGCGACGGGGGTTCGGTGCGGACCACCGGGATCCGTCCCGCCTTCCGTCGACCGTCGCCGGCCCGGCGTGAACGAGCCGGGCAGAAACGAACGGGTACCGCCCACCGGGCGGCGGAGCCGGAGGCCCAGTGTTCGGCGACAGGCCGCGCGGCTCGCGCCGGGAACGGCCCGGGCGTGGCCACGTCCGGGCGCTGATCCGGCGCCCGGCCCCGGGGGTGGTCGACGCGATCCTGGCGGTGGCGATGGCCGCCGGGGGGTGCGTGGCCGGGCAGCAGTTCCACCCCGACGGATGGGCGCGCTTCGACGCGACCGCGTACCTGCTGACCTGCGCCCTGGTGTTGCCACTCGCGCTGCGCCGGCGCGCTCCGGTACCGGTGCTGATCGCCTCCGGGTCGATCTACGTGGTGTACCTGGCCGCCGGCTACCAACCTTCGTTGAACTTCTGGGCGCCGGTGATCGCCCTGGTGACCGTGGCCGGCCTGCGGCCGCCGCGGAGCGCCGCCATGGGGGCCGGGTTCGTCGCCGTCGTGGTCGCCTACAGCGGGGTGCGGGGCAGGTTGGGGCTCGCGCTGGTGCTCGCCCAGGCCGTGCTCGTCCCGATGTTCGCGCTGGTGATCGGCGACGCCATCCGCAGACTCGCGCAGCGCAATCGACAACTGATCCTGCTGACCGCACGATTGGAACGCGAACAGGAGGAACGCGCCCGGCGGGCGATCGTCGACGAACGGGTCCGGATCGCCCGGGAGTTGCACGACGTGGTGGCACATCACATGTCGGTGATCACCGTGCAGGTGGGCCTGGCCTCGTACGTCTTCGACTCCGATCCCCGCGCGGCGCGTGCCGCGCTGGACGTGATCGGGGAGGTCGGGCGGGACGCGTTGGACGAGATGCGCCGGTTGTTGTCGCTGCTTCGGGTCGACTTCGACGAGGACGGCGGGGGCGCGGACCGGCGGGCCGACGGCGTCGACGGCGCCGCCGATCCGATGCCCGGGCTGGACCGACTCGCCGATCTGGCCGAGCGCATGGGCACGGTCGGGGTCACCGTCGCGCTGACCACCGAGGGCGTGCCGAGGCACCTGGCCCCCGGCCTCGAACTGTGCGTCTATCGCATCGTCCAGGAGGCGTTGACCAATGTGGTCAAGCACGCCGGGACGCCCCGCGCCGACGTCCGGATACGGCACCTGTCCGACCGGCTCTGCGTCAGCATCGCCAACGACGACGCGCGCGCCGACGCACCCCGACCGCAGGCCGGCCCGGGCACCGGCCACGGCCTGATCGGCATGCGGGAACGAGCCAAGATCCTCGGCGGCACGCTCACCGCCGGCCCATGCCCGGACGGCGGCTTCCGCGTGCACCTGACCCTGCCCCTGAGCACGTCGCCACCGCCGCCGGGCGGCTAGGATCCCCGATTTCCCCCGGCGGCGACCGTCGTGGGGTCAGACCCGGACCGCGGTGCCCGGGAGGGCGTCGAGGCACAGGACGCCGTCCTGCACCACGGGTACACCGCCGACCAGGACATGGGCGTAGCCGGTGGACGGGCGCGTGCTGTGCTCGTAGGTGGCCTGGTCGGTGACGGTGTCCGGGTCGAAGACGATCAGGTCCGCGTCGCAGCCGGCCTGCACCCGCCCCTTGCGCCGCATCGAGGGCACGCTGTCCTGGAGGATGCGCGCGGGCCCGAAGCTGCTGCGCGCGACCGCGTCCATCAGGGTCAGCGCGCCCTGTTCGCGCACGTAGCGGCGCAGCACCTTCGAGAAGGTACCCGAGGTGCGGGGGTGGGTCATCGCGCTCGGCGGCAGCGGCCAGGCCATCGGGTCGGCCGGCCCGTTCGTCCAGGTCAACGGCATCGCGTCGGAGCCGACCACGCTGTCCGGATGCAGCAGGGCCCGGTCCACGAACGCGCGATCGTGCGGGTCGGTCTCGTCCAGGAAGTGCACGACGGCCAGGCCGCCCGGGTCCTTGGCGCGCAACTCGCGCAACCGCGCGGCATCGGCCGGGCGTTCGCCGGTGGGGGCGTAGACGATGTCGGAGGGCTTGATGTCGGCCCAGCCGAGGTTCTCGGGGGCGAGGAAGGCCGCGCCGATGGCCGTCATCCCGGCGCCGTAGGGGTAGACCTCGGTGGAGACCCGGCCGCCTTCGGCGCGTACGTCGTCCATCAGCCGCATCACCCGGTCGCTGTGCCGCAGCGACGTGGACTGCACGTGGCAGTAGTGCGCGTGCACACCGGTCTCGGCCGCCGCGCGGGCGATCTCCTCGGCGCCGTCGACGAGGGTGTGCTCGTCCTGCTCGACCAGGTTGCGGGCGTGCGTGTACGTCGGGCGGCCCGCATCCGCGGCCAACCGCGAGACCGCCAGGTATTCCTCGGGCTTGACCCGAGGCGCGTAGCCGACCACGATCCCGATCCCGAGCGCCCCGGCGGCGAGGTCCCGGCGCAGCAGTTCGAGCAGTTCGTCCACCTGGCGGTCGTCCGCCTCGCGCTGCCACGCGGTCGTGCCGAGCTGGGCGAGCGCGACGCCCATGCCACCACCGTGCGGAAGCCCGCCGACGGCCGTCATCCGGGCCTGACACCAGGACGCGGAGAAGCCGTAGTTGAGTGGCCGGCCCTCGGCGCCCGCCTGCCGATAGCCCTCGTCGACCGGCGACAGGCCGGCTTCCAGGTCGAGCGCGGTGGTGACCCCGTCCAGGGCCTGGAGCCGGTGGCCGGCCACGTCGTGCGAATGGCTGTGCATGTCGATGAAGCCCGGGGCCACCACCAGACCTCGCGCGTCCAGCGTGCGCAGGCCGGTCAGTGGCTCCCGGGAGACGGCGCTGATCGCGCCGGCGGTCACGCCCACGTCGGCGATCGCGTCGAACCCGGTTTCCGGATCGAGCACGCGACCGCCCCGCAGTACGAGGTCGTGGGTCCCGGACGGCACAGCGGCTGATGGCGTCATGACACGAGAGCGTAGGCACTGCGATGCCGCGGCGGATCCGTCCGGGCGACCGAAATCCCGGGCGCGTCTTCGTGTACTCCGACCAGCACATCGCGAGCGGGATCGCGATAGCGCGCGAGTGGGACCGGTCGTGGCGGGCCGGCTACCGCGCCGCGTCCAGTCGGGCGCGCTGGTCCGGGGACAGTTCCAGGTCCACCGCGGCCAGGTTCTCCGCCAACTGCTCGACCGAGGAGGCGCCGGCGAGCGGGACGATCGGCAACGGGCCGCCCGACTGCCAGGCCAGCACCACCTGGTTCACCGTGGCCCCGGTCTCCTTCGCCACCTCGCGCAGCACCGCCAACCGCGCGGGTGTGCCCGGGTGGTCGTAGTCCGGCGGCAGCGGCTTGTCCGCGCGCTCGTAGGCACCGCCCAACAGCGGCGAGTAGGCGACCAGGGTCAGCTCCGGCTCGGCCCGCAGGTAGCCGAGCAGGTCGGGGCCCGCGTGCCCGAGGCTGCCGTCCGGGAACAGCGCGTCGGGCATGTCGTAGCGGGGCCGCAGGTGGCTGTGCTGGTACTGCAACACCTCGTAGCCGGGCACCCCGGCCGCCGCCGCCAGCGCGCGGGCCCGCTCCACCCGCCACATCGCGTGGTTGCTCACGCCCAGCAGCCCGACCGTGCCCTCCAGGACCAACTCGCCGAAACCCTCGACGGTTTCGCGCAGCGGCACGGTCCGGTCCTCGATGTGCGCGTAGAGCAGGTCGAGCCGATCCACGCCCAGTCGTTCGCGGCTGCGCTCGGCCGCCTCGCGGATCACCTTCGCGGACAGGCCCTCGGGGTTGTCGAGGAAGCCGGTGCCCGGTGCCAGTGGGGCGGCGCCGAGCTTGGTGGCGATCACGATCTCGTCGCCGACGCCGCGGCTGCGCCGCCAGCGCCCGAGCAGCGCCTCGCTCTGGCCGCCGACGCCGCCGTCCTCCCAGAACGCGTAGTTGTCGGAGGTGTCGATGAAGGTGCCACCGGCCTCGACGTAGTGGTCCAACACCGCGAAGGAGGTCCGCTCGTCGGTCCGGGTGCCGAAGAGCATCGCACCGAGCGCGAGCACGCTCACCTCGCGCCGGGTGCTCGGATCGCTGCCTATGGTGCGGTACTTCATGGGTTTTTCCTCCCGTTCCGGGGCCCGTCGTCTCGGGCCCGGAACGGGAGTCAACTACCTGGAGCGCACTCCAGGTCAACCCACGACGGCGAAACGCGCGGCGCCGGTGCGCCGGCCGCGCGCTTCGCGTCGTCGTACGGGCCTCCTTCGGTCGGTCGTCGGATTCGTCGGTCGGCACGCGTCGGGGAGGTCAGCTCACGCGGAAGCCGTGCTGCCGGCCGAGGCGGGTCAGCGAGCTCTGGCCCGGGATGCCGTCGGCGTCGGTGCCGGAGAAGCCCAGCCGGCGCTGGTAGGCGGCGTACGCCCGGATCGTCGCGGTGCCGTAGGACCCGTCGACCAGGCCGGACGCGAGCAACCCCTCGGCCTGGAGCGCCTGTTCGACCAGCAGTACGTCGGTGCGATGCGCCGCGGCGCCCTGTGCCGCAGGCGGGTCGAGCCGGGCCGAGTCGATCACGTTCGCGAGGGCGACCGAGGGTCTCCCGGTGCTCGGCGCGCCGCCGCGCGGATCGTGCGGATCCGCGGTGGGTGGGCATCCGTCCGGAAAACGGGGCGCGAGATAGCCGGTCACCCGCGGATCGGTGCGGCGGAACGTGTGCGAGTACACGCCATTGCCCTGGCCCGCGTCGCCACCGGTCGGGATGGTGTTGCCGCCCTTCGTGTAGACGTGCACGTCGTCGAAGCGCACCACGATCTCGGTGTGCGCCCCGTTGCCGAAGTCGACCCATGCGCCCCAACTCGGGTACTCCGACCACTGATTGCGAGCCCGCGCCCAGTCGGCGAACGCGGACACGTTGTCCACCTTGGGCACCAGGTGGGCGAGACCGACGTCGTTGTACATGCACCAGTCGAAGATGACGCACCACGGGACGCCGTCCTCGCCGAATTCTCGGCCCCACTTGGTGTGATTGTCGTACCCGTCCTGGGCGTCCCAGCCCTCGTAGACACCCTCGGGGACGGCTTGCAGATGTGCGATCAGGTCGTCCCATGTAGCCATGGACGCCCCCCATTTCACGTTTCACGCCGGGCGGAACGTATACACGACGGCCGAGACGGGAGGCCCCGTTCCGGTGGGCCCGGCCGCACCTCGGGCGCACCCCGCGACCGGCACGAGGCGCACAATGACGTCGATTCGGTCATACCCTGTGACCTGCGATGTGTACCACGAGTGTATGTTCGATGACGATCAGTAGTCGGATCATCGTATGATCACACCGGCCGTTGTCGAAGGGTTCCCGAATTCCTCCCAGGAATATGGGATTTCGCGGGTCCCGAGGTCGGCGCGAGGATGGCCGCAGCGCGTTTCGCGACCGGTGGACCGCGCGGCTCGCCCGCGGGGGGTGCCGAGCGTGCGGCCGAAGGGGGAGTACGCCGCGCCGCCGGCAGGCGACGGAGGCGAGGGCGGACGCGAACGCCGATGACGCGCGCGGTCGGTGCAGGTGCGCTGGGGCCACCGAACCACCCGATCCGCGCCGCTCGGCCCGCGCCCGCTCTCGCCTTCGCGGTGCGTCGTGCCCGGCCTACAGTCCCGAGCAGCCGGGGCCGGCAGCCCCGGTGCTCACGCGCCGGGTGCGGGCCAAGGAGCCTGCCAGGGCCAGGGGATCGCGGTCTCCAGTTGTGCCGCGAGTTGCAGGAGTACGGCTTCGGCGCCCATCCGGCCGCCGATCTGCACGCCGACCGGCAGGCCGGCCGGGTCGAATCCGGCCGGGACGCTCGCGGCGGGGAGGCCGCAGATGTTGAAGACCTGGGTATAGGTGACGGTGGCCGGTGCGTTGCGGATCATCGATGCCGGATCGGCCGTGTCCAGGACGCCCAGGCGGGGCACCGGGACGGCGACCGTGGGGCACAGCCAGATGTCGAACTCCGCGAAGAAAGGGGCTATTTGGCGGCCGGTCCGCTCGGCGGTGCGCAGCGCGCGGTGCAGGTCCACGGCGGTGCTGCCGGCCAGGCGGTCGTGCAGGAAGCGGGTGAACGGCTCCACGTCGTCCTCGGCCAGGTCCCGACCCAGCACGGTGAGGCGGTCCTGGATCTGCGCGGCGACCGAGGCGGCCATCACCACGCCCGCCGCCCGGGACGCGGCGGCGGCATCCCAGGCGGGCGCGGCCTCCTCGACGTGGTGTCCCAGGTCGGCCAGGACGCCGGCGACCCGGGCCACCGCGTCGACCGCGGTGGGGTGGTCGGCCGCGCTGCCGGGGGTCACGCCGATCCGGAGCCGGCCGGGTGGGGTGCGCAGGGCGGCCAGGAACGATCCCTCGCTCGGCGGGGGCAGTTCCGGGTGGGCGTCCCCCCACCTGGGTCCGGCCACCGCGTCCAGGAGCGCGGCGCTGTCCCGGACGGTCCTGGTCACCGCGTGGTTGGCCGCGAACGGATATGCGAGCGCGCCCTCCCCTTGGTCGTCGGGGACCCGCCCTCGGGACGGCTTGAGGCCGAACAGGCCGCAGTAGGAGGCCGGGATGCGGGTCGAGCCGCCGCCGTCGTTGGCGTGCGCGACCGGCAGGATGCCGGCGGCGACCGCGGCTGCGGATCCGCCGGACGAGCCGCCCGCCGAGTGCGAGGTGCGCCAGGGGTTGCGGGTGGGGCCGTGCAGGCGCGGTTCGGTGCTGGAATTCTTGCCGAATTCCGAGGTGTTCGTCTTGCCGATCAGGACCAGGCCGGCACGCCGGTAGCGGGTGGCCAACTCGCCGTCCCGCTCGGCGATCGCGTCGGCGAACAGGCGTGAACCGTTGGTGGTGGCCAGGCCCGCGATATCGCAGCCGATGTCCTTGAGCGCGAACGGCACGCCGCGCAGGGGGCCGTCGGGCAGGCCGCGGTCGATCTCCCGACGTGCCTGGTCGAGGCGCGTCGACACGACGGCGTTCACGACCGGGTTGCGCGTGGCGACGCGCGCCGCCACCGCGTCCAGGAGCTCGTGCGGGGAGAGGTGGCCGGTCCGGACCAGGTCGGCCAGGCCGACCGCGTCGTGTCGGTCCAGGAGTTCGTCGGTGTCCATTCGGGCCCCTGTGAATTCGGAGAATTGCGTCCCGGAGAAGTTAACTAGCGCGAGTTAAATTGACAAGATGCAAAGCGTGGGGAATTGATTCATCAGGCTTCGGCGGATCGGTCGGGGCCGGTCCCGGGTGTCGCCGGGGCGCAGGGACGTCGGGGCGCAGGGACACGTCGGGTCGCCGGGGCGGCGGGTTACCGCGAGGGAACGGGGGCGGGCTACCCGGCCTCGCGCCCATCCTCCCGCACCTCGTCGTGCGCCTCGCCCCGCACCTCGTCACTCACCGGGGCGGTCACCGCCGCGACCCCGACGTCGATCAGGTTGGCGACGAATCGGGGGTGGGACAGCGGGAAGTCGCCCGGTGCGCGCCCCTCGGCCAGCGCCCGGGCCCGCGCTCCCGAGGCGCGCGCGACGAACGCCGCGACCAGCAGATCGCGTTCGCGTCGCACGTCCGCCGGGATCCCCGGGCAACGACGGGCCAACTCGCGGTGCGCCTCGTCCGCGCCGCCGCGCCGCGACAACTCCCGTACTTCGGCGGTGGACCACACCTGGTTGGTCACCTCGGCATGGATCCGCAGGTGCGCCCGGTCCCGCCAGTTGCCGATCAACAGGTCGGCGATCGGCCGTACCAAAGCCTCGATCACGGGCCGCACGGCGGTCGGCGATTCGGTCATCGCGGCCGAGAGCAGGGCCAGGCGCCGTTCCCGGATCCGCTCGACATGATCGTCGAGGATCACCCGCAGGATCCCGTCCAGGTTGCCGAAGTGGTACACCAGCGCCGCCGTGTTCCGCTGACCCGCCGCGCGCCCGATCTCGGCCCGGGAGACCGCACCGACGCCGCGCTCGGCGAACAACAGGGTGGCCGCGTCGATCAGCTTCCGCCGCGTCGGCTCCGGATCAGGCGCCACAACCCACTCCCCACCGGTCACCGAGGCACCCACGCCCGGGTCGACGAACCACCACGGCGCCCCGCCAGGACCCCGAGGCGCCCCACACGATATCGACCCACCGACCCACCCGACGCCCGCACCCGACGCCGGCAGCCGACGACCGCTTCGGGGTCAGCCCGCCCAGGCGGGTTCGCTCGGCGGCAGGGGTACGTCGGCGACGACGCGGAAGCCCCCTTCGGGGCGGTGCCCGGCCTCCAGGGTGCCGCCGTGCAGGGCCACCCGCTCGCGCATGCCCATCAGGCCGTAGCCGCTGCCGCTGATACCGCTCGGCGGCGCCGAGCCGCCCACACCGTCGTCGAGCACCTCCAGCACCACCCGATCGGCCAGATGCCGCACCCGGACCGACGCCCGCGCGGCCCCCGAGTGTTTGCGCGTGTTGGTGAGCGCCTCCTGCACGATCCGGTACAGGGTCAGCCCGGTCGCGGGCGACAACGCCTGCCGCTCGCCGAACTCCTCGTACTCGATCGGCAGGCCGGCCGCGCGCGACTCGGTGATCAGCCGGTGGATCTCGGGCATCCCCGGCTGCGGCTCCGAGGGCGCCTCCTCGGGGTTCTCGGTGCTGCGCAGTACGCCGAGCAACTGGCGCATCTCGCCCAGCGCGGTGCGCCCGGACGCCTCCAGCGTGAACAGCGCCTCGCGGGCCGTTTCGGGATCGCGCTCCAGGGTCGCCCGGGCGCCTCCCGACATCAGGTACATCGTGGTGATGTGGTGCGCCACGATGTCGTGCAACTCCCGGGCGATCCGCCGCCGTTCCTCGGTCACCGCCCGGTCCGCGCGCAACTGCCGGTTGATGGCCAGTTGTTGCTGCCACTTGGCGGTGCCGATGCCGACCGTGACCACCAGGACGGCGCCGCCCAGGCCGGACGCGATCGACTGGCTCAACGGCTCGCCGGTGGCGGGCAGCGCCCGCAACAGCTGGGCCGCCACCGCCTGGCCGGCGGCGAGGCCGATGTCGAGAGGTGGGCGAAACCGGGCCACGGTGTACAGCGCGATCATCAGCGCACATCCGAAGCTGTGCGTGGCCATGTCGGTAGCCAGGACGAAGACCGCCTGGATCAGCGCCACGGCGGTCAACACCTGCATCGGATACCGGTGTCGCGCGAGCAGGGCCACGGCACCCACGATCGCCGATCCGAACCCGATCACCGCCGTGGCCGCGCCGGCGGAGCCGGCCCCGGAGGTCGTGACGAAGGCGAGCGAATCGAGGGCGACGGAGGCGATCACGAGCATCAGGTCGTTGCGGTACGCGAAAGGGTTCGCGAACCTGCGCCGCACTCGTGCGTGCGTCCCCGCGCCTCGGCTCGCGGTGATGACCCTGCCGGGTAGTGCCGAGGCCGCCGGCGGGTGGTCGGACCCCATTCTCGGGTCTCCTTAGCTGATGGTCGGTGGTGGTGGTCGAGTGGTCGAGTGGTCGAGTGGTCGGTGGTCCGGGCATGGAGCCCCCTTCTCCATTCCATCGGGTCCGGCGGCTGCGGCACACCACCGCAGTGACGATCTCGACCCCGGACCCGAGTCCTGCTTCACGGCGATCTCGGGACCGGGGTACCGGTCCGGCGCGTCCCCGGGCCGGCGGGCATCCGGGTCCGGCTGTGCATGATCGAGAGTCGGTCGGGAAGTCTGAATATCCGGATTTTTCGCCGGGGTACGATCCCCCGCATCCCGCCCGATCCGATCCCGCAGGCGTCCTCGGTGTGCCAACCCCGGGGCCGGGTCGCGGGTGTCGAGCCGCCGGGCGATCCCGTCAAACCGTTGCATCCGGAGGGACATCATGGACACTCGTCGCCGGCTGACCGAGGCATTCGACACCTGGTCCGCGTGGGCCGACGCGCGGGCCGGCGACGGAGACCGTTTCGAACCGCACCTGGTGGACCTGGCGGCGCGGCTGCGTGGCGGGCGGCCGTCGCCGGTCCGGACCGGGGATCCGGTCGAGCCGCCGCATCGGGCCGCGCTGATCGGCCGGCTCGCAGCCACGCTCGTCGAGGCCGGGGAGGGGATCGGCGACGGCGATCCGGGCGCGGCCTCGCCGGCGGAGGAGGTCGTCGCCGAACTGGCGGCGATGTTCGGCCTGCCCTGCGCGTACGGCCGGCTGACCTCGGGCGGTGCCATGGCCAACCTGGAGGCGCTCCGGCTGGCCCGCGAGGCCCACCCCGAACGCGGCATCGCACACGGCACGGACGGCTACCCCGCACACGAACGCAGGTGCGATGTGCTGCGCGTGCCGGCGTACCCGGTCCGCACCGACACGGCCGGTCGGATCGACGTCGACGCGCTCGCGACGCTATTGGCCAAGGAACCCGTCGGCACGCTCGTGGTCGGCGCCGGCACCGCCACGCTCGGCGCGGTCGACCCGATCGCCGACATCCTGGCGCTGTGCCGCGAGCACGACGTGCGAGTACACGTGGACGCCACCCACGGCGGGTTCTTCACCCTGGTGGTCGACGCGGACGAACTGCGCGACACCCCCACCGCCCGGCACCTTCGCGCGATCGCCGACTGCGACTCGGTGGCCGTGGACCCGCACCGACGGGGGCTGCACCCGCACGCGTGCGGCGTACTGCTGGTCCGCACCGGCGACCGCCCACATGGGGGCACCCACCCGGGTGAATCCGGCCTCGATCAGGCTCCTTCCGACGTCACCGCGGCGGCCCTGTGGCTGACCCTGCGCGCCCTGCCGCCGACCCCCGACGGCCTGGGCCGGCTGCTCGCGGGCAGACTGCGCGACACCCGCCGCTGGCGCGACCTGATCGACGGCGAGCCGGAGCTGATGCTGTATCAGGAACCGGAACTGGACATCCTGACCTACCTGGCCCTGTCCGGCGAACCCCGTCCGCGGCTGTCCTCCGTCGCGACCGCCAGCCGGCACATCGTGCACACCGACCCGGCGGATGCCGAACACCCCGTCCACCTGAGCATGCTGCACGTGCGCGTCCTGGACTTCCTGGGCCGACACCCGCGCGCGGTCGCCGACCGCAACGACACCCACATCCTGCGCAGCGCCCTGCTGGGCGCGGACTGCGCCGGCCACGTCGACCCGGCCCACCACCGGATCGCCACCCTGGCCGACACCGCACCCCGCCGGCCCGCGGCTCCGGACCGGCGGGCACGACGCACGCCCCTCGAAACACCGGCCTGACCTCGGCCCCGCCCCGCCTGCGACGGCGGGCGCGGAGGACCCACGGCGACCCGCCGGCGAGGTCGGCCGGCCCCTCGGCGCAGGGGCGGGACGCGGGCGAGGGGCGGCGCGGAACGGGAGCCGGATCGTGCCGGCTCCCGGGGCTCAGGCGTTGCGGGTCGGCACGTCCGGCGTGTTCGTGGCCGGGCCCCAACTGGCAAGCAGGCGCAGGTTTTCCGCCGTGGGGGAGCCCGGTCGGGCGTGGTACATGGTCAGGGATTGTTCCGAGTCGTCGGGTAGACGCAGTGATTCGAAGGACAGGTCCAGGTCGCCGACCAGCGGGTGGTGCAGGCGGATCGCGCCGTGGTGTTGTTCCCGGATGTCGTGCCTGGCCCACAGACTGCGGAACTCCCGGCTCTTGACCGAGAGTTCGCCAACAAGGGCGGAGAGGCGCGGGTCGTCCGGATGGCAACCCGCGTCCAGCCGCAGGGCGCCGACGATGTCGGCGGCCTTGGCCTCCCAGTCGACGAACAAGGCGCGCTGGTCCGGGCGCAGGAACACCAGCCGGGCCCAGTTGCGTTCCCGGGCCGGCAGCCGGTCCCAGTCGCCGAACAGCGCCGCCGCCATCGGGTTCCAGGCCAGGATGTCCGACCGCTGCCCGGTCACGTACGCCGGCACCCCGTCCAGGGCGGCCAGCAATCCCCGGAGTGCGCCCCGCACTTGCCGCTGCGGCGGGGGTTCGGTGCGCCTGCGGCGTTGACACCGGATCAGGTGGTCGAGGTACTCCGCCTCGGCGTCGGTCAACCGCAGGGCCCGGGCGACGGCGTCGAGGACCTCCTCGGACACGTTGTGGCCCCGGCCCTGTTCGAGCCGGGTGAGGTAGGCGACCGACACACCGGCCAACCGGGCCAGTTCCTCGCGGCGCAGTCCCGGCACGCGCCGATGCCGCCCGGCCGAGTCGGCCAGGCCGACGTCCTCCGGACGCAGCCGGGCTCGCCGATTGCGCAGGAACTCGCTCAGTTCGGCGCGCGGATCGATCGGCTCGCCGCCGATTTCCGCCGCTCGTGTCACCTCCGCCGCTGCCTCCGCCTCCGTCGCCTGCGCTGCTGCTTCGGCCCGATCGTTCATGCCGCCCATTATCCGCAGTGCCGACTCCCACGAGGGCGGTCGAGCCTGACCCTGGCGGTGGTAGGACCACCGGTCGTAAGCCGAACAGGGGTCTGGGTGCCCCGGCCGCGCTGCGGCAGGCTCGGGGCACCCCCCGGTCGAGTCCTCCTCGGTCGAGTCGTCGGCGGGGCAACCGATCACGACCCGGGAGATCGCCATGAACACCGATGCCGTCCTGGCCGTACCGACCGACGCCGACCGGGCGCCGTCCACCGCGCCCTCTCCCCTGCTCGACCCGTACCACGGCCCCGCCCTGCGGCTGCCCAACCGCGTGGCGATGGCGCCGATGACCCGCTCCCGGGCCGACGACGCCACCGGCGTTCCGACGGCGATGATGGCCGAGTACTACACCCAGCGGGCCGCCGCCGGCCTGATCGTGAGCGAAGGAATCTGGCCGCATCGCCTCGGCAAGGGCGGGCCCGGCGTCCCCGGCCTGACCGATGCCGCCCAGGTCGAGGGCTGGCGCCGGGTCACCGGAGCCGTGCACGGCGCGGGCGGTCGGATCTTCGCCCAGCTCTGGCACGTGGGCCGGGTCAGCCACCCCGACCTCCTCGACGGCGAGCGGCCCGTTGCGCCGTCCGCCGTCGCCGTCGCGCACGGCGTCATCCACACCGCCGCCGGCCCGAAGGACTACGTCCGGCCCCGGCGGATGTTGCCGGGCGAGGTCGTCGAGACGATCGAGGCGCACGCGGCGGCGGCCCGCAACGCCGTGGACGCCGGCTTCGACGGGGTGGAGATCAACGCCGCCTACGGCTATCTGCCGGCCCAGTTCCTCTCCGACAGCGCCAACCTGCGCACCGACGCCTACGCCGACCGGATCCGCTTCGTGGTCGACCTGGTCGAGGCCGTCGCCGCCGCGATCGGGCCGGGACGCACCGCGCTGCGCATCTCGCCGGACAACCGGCTGCACGACATCGTCGAGGCCGACCCGGCCCGGCGCTACCACCGATTGGCGGCCGCGCTGGACCGGATGGGCCTGGCCTACCTGCACGTGGTGCAGTCCGGGGAGTATCCGGCGCTGGAGGATCTGCGTCCGCGCTGGCGGGGCATGTTGGTGGGCAGCTACGACGGCCCCGAGCCCGGCGACCGCGAGCAGGCCGAACGGGCGCTCCGCAGCGGCCTCGCCGACGTCTACGCCTTCGGCCGGCTGTTCCTGGCCAACCCGGACCTGCCACAACGCATCGCCACCGACGCCAAACTCGCGACACCACGCGCGAGCGGGCTGTATGGGGGCGGGGCGGAGGGGTATTTGGACTATCCGGCGCTGACGGTTGGGTAGGTCCGGGTGGGCGGACTCGGTTGGGCGGACCCTCGGGGTTGGGCGGACCCCCGGGTGAGCGGACCAGGTTGGGCGGACCCTCGGTTGGGCGGACTCGGGTGTGCGGACTCGGGTGTGCGGACCCTCGATTGGGCGGACCAGGTTGGGCGGACCCGGTCGGGCCCGAGGGCGATGCGGCCCGGGCGGTTCGGTTGGGTTCGCCGGGGGCCTTTCCGGGTGGGGCGGGTGCTTTGTGGGCGGCGGTCGCGTCTTGGTGGGGTTGGGCGCGGGTGGCTCAGTGCTAAACGGTCGGCGTGGATCGGCGGAGGTGGTCCTGGTCCCGGGGTCACCGGCGGCCGGGAGCCCTGAGCTCTCCGGCGAGATGTGGGTGTTGCTCGGCGGGAAAGGCGCCGGCAACGGCGGAGCGGGTGGGCGCTTTCGTCGGGTCCGCCGGGGGACCTTTGCGAGTGGGTCGGGTGTTTGTGGCCTGCGGTTGCGTTTGGGTCGGCAGCGGGTGGCTCAGTGCTAAACGGTCGGCGTGGATTGGCGGAGGTTGGCCCGGTCCCACGGTCACCGGCGGTCAGGAGCCCTGGACTCCCCGGCGAGGCGCGGGCGTTGCTCGCCGGAAAGGCGCTGGCAACGGCGCGGAGAGAGGGCGGCCCGGCGAGGTTCGCCGGGGAGCCTTCCCGGGTGGGTCGGGCGTTTGCGGCCGGCGGTCGCGCTTTGGTCGGCGGCGGGTGGCTTTGTGCTAAACGGTCGGCGTGGGCTGGTGGAGATCGACCTGGTCCCACGGTCATCGGCGGCCGGGAGCCCTGGACTCCCCGGCGAGACGCGGGCGTTGCTCGCCGGGAAAGGCGCCGGCAACGGCGGAGCGGGAGGGCGGCCCGGTCAGGTCCGCCGGGGAGCCTTGCCGAGTGGGCCGGGCGTTCGCGACCGGCGGTCGCATTTTGGTTGGGTTGGGCGCGGGTGGCTTTGTGCTAAACGGTCGGCGTGGATTGGCGGAGATCGGCCTGGTCCCACGGTCACCGGTGGCCGGGAGCCTTGGGCTCCCCGGCGAGACCCGGGTGTTGCTCGGCGGGAAAGGCGCTGGCAACGGCGGAGCGGGTGGGTGCTTTCGTCGGGTCCGCCGGGGAGCCTTTCCGAGTGGGTCGGGCCGTTTCGGCAGGCGTTTCGGGGTGGGTGCGCGGGTGGAAGGGCTGCCGGTGGGTTGGGCGGGTCTCGATCCGGATCGTGGGGCGACTTCGGGCTCGCTGTTTCGCGCTGACCTGCGGTTTTGTGGGAGCGGTCGGCGAGGGTGGGTGCCGTGGGCCGGTTCGTGCACTCCGGTGGCGGGTTTCGCGTGGGTCATGGCTCTCGGTGGGCGTTTCGGGTCGGCGCGGCCGGCCGGAGAGCCACCCGTGAGCCCTGAAGGGTTACGACCCGGATCCCGAGACGGTTTCCCGCACCCGGGGTTCCACTGACCTGCGGTTTTGTGGGACCGGCCGGCGGGGGTGCGTGCCGCAGGCGGGGTTGCGCACTCTGGTGGCGGGTTTCGCGTGGGTCATGGCTCTCGGTTGGCGTTTGGGGCCGGGGCTGCCGGGCGGAGAGCCGTCCGTGAGCCCTGAAGGGTCACGATCCGGATCCCGAGACGGTTTCCCGCACCCGGGGTTCCACTGACCTGCGGTTTTGTGGGACCGGCCGGCGGGGGTGCGTGCCGCAGGCGGGGTTGCGCAC
>NZ_JBEXUX010000077.1:22120-43701 GCF_040629175.1 Embleya sp. NPDC005971
GCGCACTCTGGTGGCGGGTTTCGCGTGGGTCATGGCTCTCGGTTGGCGTTTCGGGCCGGCGCGGCCGGGCGGAGAGCCAGCCGTGAGCCCTGAAGGTCACGATCCGGATCCCGAGACGGCTTTCGGCACCCGGGGGTCCACTGACCTGGGGTTTTACGTGACCGGGCGGCGAGAGCGCGTGCCGGGGGCCGGGTTGCGCGCTCCGGCGACCGGAACCGCCCAACCACGGCCCGCTCTTCTCCTCCTCTCCCCGCCACCGCCCACCCACCGCCCGCCGAAACGGCCCGACCCACTCGGGAAGGCTCCTCGGCGGACCTGACCGGGCCGCCCCTCCGGCTCCGCCGTTGCCAGCGCCTTTCCGGCGAGCAACGCCCGGGTCTCGCCGGGGAGTCCAGGGCTCCTGACCGCCGGTGACCGTGGGACCGGGTCGATCTCCGCCGGTCCACGCCGACCGTTTAGCACAAGGCCATCCGCTGCCGACCAAGTCGCGACCGCCGGCCGCAACGGCCCGGCCCACTCGGAAAGGCTCCCCGGCGGACCTGACGAAAGCACCCTCCGGCTCCGCCGTTGCCGGCGCCTTTCCGGCGAGCAACGCCCGTGTCTCGCCGGGGAGTCCAGGGCTCCCGGCCGCCGGTGACGGTGGGACCGGGCTGATCTCCGCCAGTCCACGCCGACCGTTTAGCACAAGGCCACCCGCGCCCAACCCCACCAAGTCGCGACCGCCGGCTGCGCACGCCCGGCCCACTCGGGAAGGCTCCCCGGCGGACCTGACGAAAGCACCCTCCGGCTCCGCCGTTGCCGGCGCCTTTCTCGGTGAGCAACGCCCGTGTCTCGCCGGGGAGTCCAGGGTTCCCGGCCGCCGGTGACGGTGGGACCGGGCTGATCTCCGCCAGTCCACGCCGACCGTTTAGCACAAGGCCATCCGCGCCCAACCCCACCAAGTCGCGACCGCCGGCTGCGCACGCCCGGCCCACTCGGGAAGGCTCCCCGGCGGACCTGACGAAAGCACCCTCCGGCTCCGCCGTTGCCGGCGCCTTTCCGGCGAGCAACGCCCGCGTCTCGCCGGGGAGTCCAGGGCTCCTGACCGCCGGTGACCGTGGGACCGGGCCGATCTCCGCCAATCCACGCCGACCGTTTAGCACAAGGCCATCCGCGCCCAGCCCCACCAAGTCGCGACCGCCGCCCACAAAGCACCCGACCCACCCGGAAAGGCTCCCCGGCGAACCTCACCGAACCGCCCACCCCTCCAGTGGGCCTGTCCGGTCCGGGGTCGGGTGGTGCGGGGGGCGGCGCGGTGTGACGCGTAGGCTGGCCGATCGGGCCGGAGGTATGGAGGGGAAGGGCGCGGCGTGCGGGAGTCTCGCGGGTGTCGGTGGTGGCCGGCGGCGATGGTGCTCGTGTTGGCGGGTGCGGGCGTGGTGGCGTGCGATCCGCCGGAGACCGGTTCGGCTCGGGCGTCCGGTTCGGCGACTCCGGGTGCCGAGGAGTCCGTGCCCAAGGGCGGTGGCGGGCAGCCGGCCCGCTATGCGCCGCAGGTGGTTCGGCATGCGCGGGCGGCCGGCATCGATCCGCAACTGCTGATGGCCATCCTGCACAACGAGTCGTACAAGCCGCACGACTCGGCGCTGGAGCGGGCCTGGCAGAAGCTCAAGCCGGATTCCGCGTTCGGCATCGCGAACATGCACAGGGCGGCCTTCGACGAGGCCAAGCAGGGCCGGGACTTCGCCGATCGGGACTGGCAGGAGCTGCCCGACGACCCGGATCTCGCGATCCGGGCCGCCGCCTGGCACCTGCACGACCTGGCCGCCCAACTGCCCGCGAAGTGGGCCGGTGCGCTGACGAAGAACGAGCTGTTGGCGCTGGGCTACAACGCCGGAGCGGGCAACATGCGGGCCTTCGCGCGCGGCGTGCGACCGGGCTCGCAGGCGAGTTCGTATCTGGATCGACTGCACGACAACTGGACCAGGGCGGGCCGAGAGGTCCGGGGCTGACGCGGGATGCCCGATGAGGGTGAACCGGCCTGGTGGATCGGCCGGCGGCGGGTCAGCTGTAGGTCAGCGGCGGGGTCCAGGGGGTGCGGGCCACGCAGTAGAGGGTCGTTAGCGTTCGTTGCCGCCGGGCGGTGCTCCTAAGGCGTGTCGACGGGTGGTGCGGGGATGTGCGTGCCGGCGTCGTGGGCCTCGGCGAGGGCGGACACCGGGAGGGGCTTGATCGGGGGGCGGGCGGTGAAGGGGCCGAGGGTTTCCCGGGGGATGTGGGTTTCCTGGTGCAGGAGTTCGACCAGGGCGGGTCCGCACATCCGGCCCTGGCACGGGCCCATGCCCGCCCGGGTCAGGAGTTTGACCGCGTCGGCGGTGCCCAGGCCGGGGTTCTCCCGCAGGGTGCAGCGGATCTGCCCGTAGGTCACCTCCTCGCAGCGGCACAGCAGCGTGTCGTCGTCGGCGAGCGCGTGGAGCGCGGCGCGGTCGGGTGCGCAGGTGTGCTCCAGCAGCCGGGCCATCCGGGTGGTCGCGGCCAATTCCCGCTCCACGGCCGGGAGTTCCTGGTCGTGGGCGGCGGCGTCGAGGATGCCCAGGCTGCGGCAGATGTCCAGTGCGGCGCGTTTGCCGGCGGCGACCGCGTGTTCGGCGCCGGCGATGCCGGTGAGTTCGCCGGCGGCCCAGATGTGCGGGAGGGTGGTGCGCATCGCGTGGTCGTGGACCAGGACCCAGCCGCCGGCGGGGCCGTTCCAGGTCGCCGCGCACCCGGCCTGGCGGGCCAGTTCGGTGGAGGGGACGAAGCCGTAGCCGGTGCCGACGGTGTCGCAGGCGACGGTGCGTTCGGTGCCGGGTACGGGGCGCCAGTCGCGGTCGACCCGGACCAGCACCGCGGCGGTGACGTGTTCCTCGCCGTCCGCGCGCAGAAGCAGGGTGTGGGTGCGGATCGGTACGCCGGCCTGTCGCAGGGTGCGCAGCGCGGCGAGGCCCTCGGTGACCTTGGCCCGGTTGCCGGGCAGCGCGGCGAGGGCGCGGGTGAGCTCGGCGGGGTGGGGCAGGCCCTGGGCGAAGGCGACTTCGGCGACGTCGGCGCCGGCGCGCACCAACTGCGCGGCGGCGATCAGCAGCAACGGATGGGCGCCGGCCAGCACGATGCGTCGGCCGGCGAGGGTGCGGTGGCCCTTGAGCAGGGCCTGGATGCCGCCGACCGTGAAGAAACCGGGGAGGGTCCAGCCGGGCACCGGCACCGGCAGGTCGTAGGCGCCGGCGGTGAGCAACAGGGCGCGGGGCAACAGGACTTCGACCCCGGCAGGGCCGTGCACCGCGACCCGGGGACCCTCCGGCACGGGGGTGCCGGGCGGTGCGGCGAAGCCGTCGGGCGTGGTCTGCGTGCCGAAGACACCCCACGCGGTGGTGTCGTGCGCGAAGGTGATCCGCGGGTGCGCCGCCGCGCGGGCGAGCAGTGCGCGGCCCGCGGCGTACGCGGGGCCCGCGAGCGGGTCCGAGCCGCCCGCGCCGGGGTCGGGTCGGCGCCAGATCTGCCCACCGGGGCGGGCCTGTTCGTCGACGACCAGGACCTGCGCACCGTGGTGGGCGGCGGCCACGGCGGCGGCGAGACCGGCGGGACCGGCACCGACGATCAGCAACTGCGGTTCGGTGGTGGTCATCACACGTCCTCACGGCCGGTGTCGTCCCGCAGGTCCGAACCGCCGACTCGGTCCCGCAGGTCCGAACGGCCGACCCGGTCTCGCGGGTCCGGGCCACCCGCGCGGCCCGTGTCGACGCGCATGCCCGCGCGGACCGGCTCCTGGCAGGCCCGTACCAGCGGGGTGCCGTCGACGGTGACGGCGCAGTCGAAGCACACGCCCATCCCGCAGTAGGGCGCGCGCGGCCGGCCGGCCCGGTCGTGTCGGGTGACGGGGTGCTCGGTGGCGATCAGGGCGGCGGCGAGTGAGCGGCCGGCCGGCACGCTGTGCGGGCGGCCGTCCAGGGTGATGGATACCTGCGCCGGGTGGTCAGACAAAGTTCAGCGCTCCGAACCGTGCGGGGGAGTAGTCGTCGAGTGGCAGCCCGGTGGTCCCGGTGAGCACCTGTTCGGCGAGCAGGCGACTGTAGGTGGGGCCCAGGGTGAAGCCGGATCCGCCGGTGGCGACGAAGAAGTCGGGGCGGCGCGGGACCGGCCCCAGCAAAGGCAGTTGGTCGGGGGCCAGCGAGGTCGCGCCGGACCAGACGCGCAGCACCGGCAGGCGTTGCACGGCCGGCACCACGCGCGCCGCGTCGGCGCCGGCGAACACCGAGTCCAGCCGCAGTTCGGGGCGGACGTCCAGGTCGAGCGCTCCGGCGTGCTGGACGAACTTGGCGGCGCGGCCACCGCCGATGAGCACGTTGCCCTCCTCGGTCTGTTTGAGCGAGAGGCGTCGCCCGGCGTGCTGGACCAGGTGCGGGATCAGCGGCGGCGCGGCGGCGGTGACCGTCATGGTGAGCGCGACGGGCACGATGGGCAGCCGGATGTCGGCCATCGCGGCGACCTCGCCGGTCCACACGCCGGCCGCGACCACGACCGCGCGCGCGGCCATCCGGCGTCCGCCGGCGGTCTCGGCGAGCCACTGTCGGCCGTCGTGACGCAGCGCGGTCAGCCGTACGCCGGTGTCGATCCGGGCGCCGTGCCGGCGGGCGGCCCGGGCGTAGGCGTGGGTGACCAGGCGCGGGTTGGCCTTGCCCTCCCCGGGGCACCAGGCGGCGCCGATCACTCGGTCGGAGAGGTAGGGAGCCCGTTCGTGGGTGGCTCGGGCGTCGAGGAGTTCGACGTCCAGTCCGTGCGCGTGTTCCAGGTGCGCCTTGTGCGCGAGCAGGGCCATGTCCTCGGGCGACTCGGCCAGCATCAGGCCGCCGGAGCGGCGCACGCCGCAGGGTTCGCCGAGCTCGTCCTCCAGCCCGGCCCACGAGTGCATGGCGTCCAGGTGCAGCGGCAGGGCCTCGGCGGCGCGGGCGGCGACGGTGGGGCCGTGTTGGATCATCCGGTATTCGAGTTGGAAGTGCAGGCTGCCCGCGTTCTGGCCGGAGGCGTGCCGGTTGAGCTGGTCCTTCTCGATCAGGCGGACCGAGGCGCCCGCGCGGGCGAGGTGGTAGGCCAGTGCGCAGCCGAGCAACCCGCCGCCCACGACCAGGACGTCGGTGGGGTCCGTCGGGCCGGGAGTCCGCACGCCCGGGGTCTGCGAGCCGGGGGCCCCGATGCCGGGAGTCGGCACGCCGGCTGTCTTCGGGTCGGGTGTCTTCGGGCCGGGAGTCATCAGGCCAGGAGTCCCAGTTCGGCGACCGTGGCGCGGACCTGCTCGGCCTCGGCGACGGTCAGCGGCAGCAGCGGGCGGCGCGGATGGCCGGCGGGCACGCCGCGCAGGGTGAGCGCGTGCTTGAGGATGGCCGGCGCGCTGCCGAAGCGGGGCCCGTAGTCGGTGGTGAACCAGGCCCGCATCAGCACCCGGTCGCGGGCGCCCACGGCCAGCGCGGCGGCCTCGTCGCCGGCGGCGAGGTGGTGGAAGAAGTCGGGGTGGTCGCGGCCGAGGACGGCGCCGGCGCCCATCAGCCCGTCGCCGCCGATGCCGCGCATCAGCGCGATGCCCACCCGGTCGGTGGTGATGCCGAAGTAGCGCACCCGCTCGTGCAGGGCGATCAGGCCCTTGACGAACGCCCCGAAATCGCCGGTGGAGTTCTTGATCGCGACCACGTTGGGCAGGTCCGCCAGCGCGCTCAGGGTGTCGAGGTCCAGGTCCACGCCGGTGCCCCGGGGCCAGTTGTACACACAGACCGGGATGTCGACGGCGGCGCAGACCTCGGCGTAGAAGGCCACGATCTCGCGGGAGTTGGGCACCATGTACGGCGGCGGGGTGAGCAGGATGCCGTCCAGGCCCGCGGCGCGCGCGGCCCGGGCGTGGCCGATCGCGGCGGAGGCGGTGTAGGCGTTGCAGCCGCCGAGCAGGGTGTAGCGACCGCGCACTCGGCGGGCGGCGCGGGTGAACAGGGCGGCGCGTTCGGTAGCGGTGAGGGTGTACCACTCGCCGGTGGTGCCGGCGATGATCACGCCGTCGAGGCGTTCGGCGGCGAACCACTCCAACTGTTCGTCCCAGGCGGCGAGATCGAGGTCGCCCTGGGAGGTGAAGGGGGTTGTCACGGCCGGTATGTAGCCGTGCCAGTCGACGGTGTTGCGGTCCATGCCCTCGGGTCCTTTCGGGGCACAAACACGGGATCCGGGCGACACCCCCCGCAGGTGTCGCGGCCGGGAACGGGCATCGTTCCCGACCGCGACACCACTACGGCATCGGGGGCGTCACCGCGACGAGCAGCCGGGCCGGGGCGTCGGAGGAGTTGACGAACCGGTGCGGCAGACGCGAGTCGAAGGTGATCGCGTCGCCCTCTTCGAGGTGGTGGACGCGACCGTCCACCTCCACGTCGAGTCGTCCGGCGAGCACGGTGGCGCATTCCGTGGAGGGATGGCTGTACGGCTCGTCGGAGGATGCCTGGCCGGGCTCGATGTCGGCCTCCAACACTTCGAGATCGCCCGATCCGGGGGTGAGCCTGGAGTAGGTGATGTGCTGGCGGGCCGCGCCGAGCCGCATGCGTTGTTCGCGGGTGGTCACGGCCACGCGCGGTACGTCCGGATCGTCGAACAGGGTCGCGATGGAGGTGTCGAAGACGCGGGCGAGCTTGCGCAGGGTGCTCAGACTCGGTTCCGCGGCGCCGTTCTCCAGTTGACTGAGCATGCCCGCCGATATCCCGGCTTGGACGGCCAACTGACGCAAAGTCAGATCGTGCGCTTGTCGCAGTTCGCGCAGTCGGTCACCCAGCATGCCGATCCCCGTTCGCTCCGGTGTCGAGCACCCTCGACTCGCGGATCCTGAGCTTGTGCTTCATGGCGTGTTCAATGTGGTCGAACGCTTCGGGGCGAAGATAAGCAGGTTGCTGACTCCCCGTCAAGATCGTTGTGTCGCCCGGGTGAACGCCACCCGGTTGCCGACGGGTGGCGGTCGGGTGTCGGGCTCCTGACGCGAGGTCGTCGATGGGTGCGGCTTTTGACGTCGATATGGGCTCTGAGCAGTCATCAAACCGTTATCAAGGCGAAAAATCGTCGCTCCACGTGGACGAGTGATCACCGTGAATGGATCTTTGGTCCCAAATGCCGAGACGGGCAAGAAAGTCATTGACCATCACGCTCGGCCACGCCTACTTTCGAGCCCACCGTTCAGCCAGATCAAACACTGGGTTCCGTCATCGGCTGATCGGGTGGCTTGAGGAAGGTGCGCCATGCAGGGCAATCACCCCATCGGGGACAGTCGCCGGGCCAAGGCCGTGCGTCGGGCCGCCGCCCCATTGGCGGTCACCGTCGCCGCCGCTTTGATGCTCGCCGCGTGCGGCGGCGCCAAGAAGCAGTCCGGCGAAGCGGAGGGCGGCGGCACACTCGTCGTCGACACCTCCTTCAGTCTCAAGACCGCCGACCCCGGCCGGACCTTCGAGCCCACCGGGATCCTGGTCACCCGTCCCGTCTACGACACGCTGCTGACCTTCGCGGGCGGCGACGTGACCAAGCCGGTACCGCTGCTCGCCGCGTCCTACGAGGCCGCGCCGGACGCCAAGACGTTCACCTTCCCGCTGCGTCCGGAGGCCAAGTTCTCCGACGGCTCGCCGGTGACCGCCAAGGACGTGGTCTTCTCCTTCAACCGGGTCAAGAACCTCAAGGGCAACCCGGCCTTCCTGCTCGACGGCGTGACCGCGACCGCCAAGGACGAGCACACGGTGGTGCTCACCACCGAGGCCGCCGATCCCGCGCTGCCGTTCCGCATCGCCACCCCCGCGCTCGGCGTGGTCAACTCCAAGGTCGTCACCGCGCACGGCGGTACCGATGCGGCGGGCGCCGACCAGGGCGACAAGGCCGAGCAGTTCCTCAACACCGACTCGCAGGGCAGCGGCCCGTACAAGATCACCAAGTACGACGTCGGCACCGAGGTCATCCTCACCCGCAACGACAACTACTGGGGCGCCAAGCCCAAGTACGCCAAGGTCGTGGTGCGCAACGTGCCCGCGAACACCCAGCAGTTGAACGTGCTCAGCGGCGAGAGCCAGATCTCCCTGGACATGTCGCCGGACCAGGCGGCCAAGGTCAAGGGTCAGGCGCAGGTGCTGCAACAGCCCACGCCCACCACGGCGTTCCTGTTCAGCAACGACAACCCGGCCACCTCGCCGATCACCTCCAACAAGGACTTCCAGGAGGCCGTGCGCTACGGCGTGGACTACAAGAGCCTGCTGGATGTGGCCGGCGCCGGCTCCGCCCAGGCCGCGGGCATCGTGCCGAGCTTCTTCACCGGTGCGCTCGACCCGGCCAAGGCGATCGTGCGCGACATCCCGCGCGCCAAGGCCGCGTTGGCCCGCGCCGGACTGAACAACCCCAGCGTCGACCTGTACTACGCCTCCGACGTGACGATCAACGGGATCAACTTCGGCGACCTCGGCGCCCGGGTCCAGGCCAACCTCAAGGAGGTCGGCATCACCATCAACCTCAAGCCGGCCCCCACCCAGACCGCGCTGGACTCCTACCGCAACGGCACCGAGGCGATGGGCCTTTGGTGGTGGCAGGCCGACTACCCGGACGCCAGCGACTACCTCGCGTTCACCCCGGGTGAACTCGTCGGCCTGCGCGCCGGTTGGAAGAAGGACGCCAACGCCGAGGTGAGCGCGCTCGCGCAACAGGCCAAGGTGGCCACCTCCGACGCCGAGCGCGTGCAGTTGTACCGGCAGCTCCAGGAAGCGATGAACAAGACCGGTCCCTTCATCCCGCTGCTCCAGCCCGCACAGGTGATCGCCGCGAACAACTCGGTGAAGAACCTGCACTACAACCCGATCTGGTACATCGATGTCGACAAGCTCGGCTGACCCCACGGTCGACCGCGGCACCTCCCGGCCGGCCGCACCCCGCAAGGGTGCGGCCGCCGGCCCTCGGACCGCGCGCGGCTCCCATCCCTTCGCCCGCTTCGTGTTGGTGCGCCTGTCCGTCGGACTGCTGCTGTGCCTGGGCATCACCATCCTGGCCTTCGTGCTCACCCACTCCGTGCCCGGTGACCCGGTCGCCGCCAACCTCGGCGACCGCGCCCAGAACGACCCGGCCGCGGTCGCCGCGTTCAAGAAGAAGAACGGACTCGACGAGTCCCTGCCCTCGCAGTACGGCACCTACCTGAACAACCTGCTGCACGGCGACATGGGCACCTCCCAGCAGACCCACCGACCGGTCTGGGACGACCTCGCCGACCGGGTCCCGGCCAGCCTCGAACTGGCCCTGGTGGCCATCGTGTTGGCACTGGTGATCGGCGTCGGACTGGGCATCGTGGCGGCGGTCACCCGCAACCGCTGGCCGGACCGGATCATTCGCGTGGTCAGCCTCGCGGGCGTGTCCATGCCGGTGTTCTGGCTCGCCCAGGTCGCCTTCTACCTCTTCTCCTTCAAACTCGGCTGGATCCAGGCCGGTGGACGACTGTCACCCGGCGCGATCCCACCCCAGGACATCACCGGCCTGTACACGCTCGACTCGCTGCTCACCGGCGATCTCGGCACCTTCGGCGAGGCATTCTCCCGCCTGGTCCTGCCCGCGTGTGTGCTGGCCGCGTTCAACATCGGCGTGCTCACCCGCTTCACCCGCGCCGCGGTCCTGGAAGCCCTCGGCAACGACTACGTGCGTGCCGCGCGAGCCAAGGGCCTGCCCGAGTTCACCGTGGTCCGTCGGCACGTGCTGCGACCCGCACTCACCTCGATCCTGACCGTCGCCGGGCTCACCTTCGGTGGCATGCTCGCCGGCACCGTCCTGGTCGAGAACGTGCTGTCCTGGCCGGGCCTGGGCCAGTACGCGTACAAGAGCGCACTGAACCTGGACCTGCCGTCCATCATGGGCGTCTGCCTGTTCGTCGCGGTCGTGTACGTCGTGATCAACCTCCTCGTGGACCTGCTCTACGGGGTCATCGACCCGAGGATTCGCCTCTCGTGAACGCCACGCGCCTCTTCCTCGGCGATCGGCTCGGAGCCGACCGCACCGGCACGGACGACCCGGCCCCGCGGCGCAAGCGCCGTCCCGGCAAGTCGCCGTGGCGCAGCCCCCTGGCCATCACCGGCATCGTGATCATCGGCGTCTTCCTGATCGCCGCGGTCCTCGCGTCGGTGATCTCGCCGGAGGATCCGCTCGCCCAGAAATGGCCGAAGTACCAGTCGCCGTCCGGCGAACACTGGTTCGGTACCGACCAACTCGGCCGCGACATCCTCTCCCGGGTCATCCACGGCACCCGCATCTCGCTCCCGCTCGCCCTGCTGCTGGTCGTGCTCGCCATGGTCATCGGCACCGTGCTGGGCGCGGTCGCCGGCTACTTCGGCGGCTGGATCGACATGGTCGTGATGCGCTGCGCCGACCTGGTGCTCGCCTTCCCGGCGATCATCCTGGCGATGGCCGTGGTGGCGGCACTGGGCCCGAACCTGACCAACGCCGTGCTGGCGGTGGTGATCGTCAGTTGGCCCACCTACGCCCGCGTGGTGCGCGGACTGGTGCTGACGCTGCGCCAGTCCGACTTCGTCCAGGCCGATCGGCTGCTCGGCGCCTCCGGGTGGCGGGTGCTGGCCGTGGACCTGCGGCCCAACCTGGCCGGCCCGGTGGCCGTGCTGGCCGCGCTCGACCTGGGCAACGCCGTACTGCTGCTGTCCGGACTGTCCTTCCTGGGCCTGGGCGCACAACCGCCCGCGGCCGAGTGGGGTGCGATGGTCAACGCGGGCTCGGCGAACTTCGACGCGTGGTGGGTCGCGGTCTTCCCCGGCGCGGCCATCCTGCTCTCGGTGCTCGCCTTCAACTTCCTGGGCGACACCCTGCGCGACGCGCTCGACCCGCGTACGGCACGGGCGATCCGAAAGTGACGGACATGAACGACACCCCGACCCCGCCGGTGGTCGACGCCGAGGAGCCGCTGCTGGCGATCCGCGACCTCGTCGTCGAACTGCCCGGACCCGACGGCGAACCGCTGCGCGCCATCGACGGCGTCGACCTGACCGTGGGCCGCGGCGAGATCGTCGGCCTGGCCGGCGAGAGCGGCTCCGGCAAGACGATGACCGCACTCGCGCTGCTCGGGCTGCTGCCCCAGGGCGGCAGCGCGCGCGGGCAGATGCTCGTCGAAGGCCAGGACGTGCTGACCATGACCCCGCGTCAGGTCCGCGACCTGCGCGGCAATCGGGTCGCGATGGTCTTCCAGGACCCGATGACCTCGCTGCACCCGATGCTGAGCATCGGCAAACAGCTCACCGAACACTTGCGCCACCACAAGAAGTTGGACAAGCGCGCGGCCAACGCCCGGGCGGTGGAACTGCTCGCCACGGTGCGCATCCCCGACCCCGAGCGGGCGCTGCGCCGCTACCCGCACCAATTCTCCGGCGGCATGCGTCAACGCATCGCCATCGCCATCGCGTTGGCCTGCGACCCGGCGCTGCTGCTCGCCGACGAGCCCACCACCGCGCTGGACGTCACCGTGCAGGCCGGCATCCTGCGCCTGCTGGACCGACTGCGCCGGGAGAACGGCCTGTCGGTGCTGATCATCACGCACGACCTGGGGGTGATGTCCGCGCTCGCGGACCGGGTGAGCGTGATGTACGCGGGCCGGATCGTGGAGAGCGGGCCGCGCGCGGACGTGCTGCGCGAACCCCGCCACCCCTACACCCGCGGCCTGCTCGACGCGCTGCCGCACCCCGACGGGGGCACCGCGGCGCTGGTGCCGATCGTGGGCACGCCGCCCAAGCTGGGCCAGGCGCCCGCCGGTTGCGCGTTCCACCCGCGCTGCCCGCACGCGCAGCCGAGTTGCCGGGAGGAGCGCCCGCGCCTGCTGGCGCTGACGCCCACCCACACCGGGGCCTGTCCGATCGATCCGCTCGCCGTCGCCGCTTCGAAGGTGGATAGCCGATGACCCTGTCCTCCCTCACCTCCACCGTCGCCGTCACCGCGAAGGACCCCGGGTTGCGGCTGCGCGACCTGTCCGTGGCGTACCGCACGCCGGGTCGGCCCACCGTGCGCGCCGTGGCCGGCGTGGATCTGACCGTGGCGCCCGGCCAAGTGGTCGGCCTGGTCGGCGAGTCCGGGTGCGGCAAGTCGACCCTGGGCAAGGCCGCGGTCGGACTGCTCAAGCCGGCCGCCGGCACGGTCGAGTTCGACGGACACCCGGTCGTCCCGCTCGGGCTGCGCTCGCGGCCGGTGACCCAACGCGGCCTCCAGATGGTCTTCCAGGATCCGTACGCGTCGCTGAACCCGCGCCGCCGGGTCGGCGAACAGATCTCCGACGCCGTGGTCCTGGCCGGCGGCACCCGCGAACGCGGCCGCGGCGTGGCCCGCGAACTGCTCGAACGGGTGGGCCTGCCCGCCGAGTTCGTCGATCGTTTCCCGCACGAGTTCTCCGGCGGCCAGCGCCAACGCATCGCCATCGCCCGGGTGCTCGCCGCCGAGCCCACCTGCATCGTCGCGGACGAGCCGATCGCCGCGCTGGACGCCTCGGCGCAGGCGTCGGTGGCCAACCTGCTGCTCGAACTGGCCCGCGAGCGCAACGTGGGCCTGCTGTTCATCTCGCACGACCTGTCCATCGTGCGACAGATCGCCGACACCGTGGCGGTGATGTACCTGGGCACCGTGGTGGAGAGCGGCCCCACCGACCAGGTCTGGGCCGAGCCGCGCCACCCGTACAGCAGGGCGCTGATCGCGGCGGTGCCGCGCGCCGACGGCAGCGGCGAGTTGCCCGTCGACCTGCCCGGCGACGTGCCGGACCCGGCCTTCCCGCCCGCCGGTTGCCGCTTCCACCCCCGGTGCCCGATCGCCGTCGACGCGTGCGCGCTCGACGAACCCGCACTGGTCGAGTTCCTTCCGCGCCGGCGCGCCGCGTGCACCGTGCTCGCGCCGACCCTCACGAAAGTCGGGTGACCGCACTCATGTGGCTGACCAACTGTCATGTCGTCGACGTCGTCACGGGTGAACTGCTGCGCGACCGCAGTGTGCGGGTCGAGGGTTCGACCATCGCCGAGGTGCGCGGCGCGTTGCCGCCCAACGCCGACGCGCACGATCTGGGCGGCCGATACCTGCTGCCGGGGCTGATCTCCTGCCACTCGCACCTGTCGGTGGTCTTTCCCTTCTCCGACACGCGTGAGGACGAATCGCCGGGCCTGACCGCGTTCCGCGCCGCCCAACGCGCGCACGACGCGCTGCGGGCCGGCATCACCACGCTGCGCTGCGTGCACGAGCAGAACCAGATCGACCTGGTGCTGCGCGACGCGCAAAAGCGCGGCTGGATCCAGGCCCCGCGGATCTTCGGCGCCGGCCGCGCGCTGTCCACCCCGCACGGACACGGCGAGGGCGCGGACTGCTCCTACGCGAGCGGCCCGGACGGCTTCTACCGCGCCGCGCTGGGCGAACTGGCCGCCGGCGCCGACCACCTGAAGATCTTCATCAACTCCGGTCTGGCCCGCGAGGGCGAGGACTTCGAGCACGCGGAGATGACCGACGAGGAGATCGCCGCCACGGTCAAGGCCGCCCACGAACACGACGCGTACGTGGTCGCGCACTCCGGCGAGTCCGCCGCGATCCGGGCCGCGCTGGCCCAGGGCGTGCGCTCGTTCGAACACGCGTATGCGCTCGACGAGGACACCGCGCGCCTGCTCGCCGACCGACGCGCGTTCGTGACCCCCACGCTGTGCGTGACCAACTCGCTCGGCTGGATGCGGGAGAACCGCTTCGAGGAGGCGTCGATCGCCAACGCGCAGAACGCGATCGAACCGCACCAGGAGAGCTTCCGGCGGGCGGTCGCCGCCGGCGTGCAACTGGTCAACGGCACCGACATCCCGCCCGCCGACCTGGTCGAGGGCGTGCCCGCGGCGGTGTACGAGATGTATCTGATGGCCCGCGGCGGCCTGGACAACCTGCGCGTGCTCCAGTCGGTATCGACCACCGCGGCCCGCCTGGTGCAGGCCGAGGACCGGCTGGGACAGGTCGCACCCGGGTTCACCGCCGACCTGATCGCGGTCGACGGCGACCCGCTGCACGACATCTCGGCGCTGGGCCGCCTGTCGTTCGTCATGCAGGGCGGCCGGATCGTCCGCGAGGACCTGGCCGCCTGAACCGTTCGCGGCCGCATCCCGGCGGGTGCACCTCGCCGGCCCCGCCCGGGAGTCGCCGCGCCCCGACCCACCCCCGACGTAAGGACCTTCGTGCCATGACCGACGCCGCCGCACGCGACACCCACCGACCCGCCGGGTCGGCCGAGGACCGCGCCGCCGTCTGGAGCGCCCTGCTCGACATCTACGCCGGCTTCACGGCCGGCGACCGTGCGCGCATCGACAGCCGCATCCACCCCGAGGCCACCATCTGGGACTCGGCCGCGCCGGAACTCCTGTTCGGCCGGGCCGACCTGGACCGGATCCGCGCGGCCCGACCGGTGGGCCCGGACGCGCCGGTGGTCACCGGGATCCACGCGAGCGACGAGGTGATCGACGTCTGGGACGACACCGCGCTGGCCCGCTACACGCTGCGGGTCGACTTCGCCCCGGGCGCCGACGGCTCGACCCCGGCCTCCGAACACATCCGCAACACGGCGGTGGCCCGCCGCTTCGCGCAGGGCTGGCTGGTGGTGCACAACCACGAGGACCTGCTGGCGTGATCGGTGCGGCGCCGGGGTCGCGCCGGGCCCGGTCCGGGACGGGGCGCCGATGCCGAAGTGCCGTCGGGAGCCGATCGGGTGCCCGGACGCCCGCTCGCCGGACCCCGCGCGCGGAACCGCGCCCGTGTCCGGACGCGGGGGAGTGCGCTCCGCCACGCGAAGGAGCGACCGGAACCGACACCGCAGGTGGGGAGGGTGTCGGCCGGCCGCGTCCGACCGGCGCAACGCCCCGGCGGTCGGCTCACGCCCGGTCGGCGGCGGCGATCAGCGCGGGCAGCAGGCCCGGGAAGGATTCGTCGAACTCCTCGCGGCGCAGCGCGTTCATCCGGGAGGTGCCCACGTAGTACTGGCGGATGAGGCCGGCCTCGCGCAGCACGTGGAAGTGGTGGGTGGCGGTGGATTTGCTGACGGGCAGCTCGATCGTGCCGCAGCTCAACGCCTTTGACGCGGCGTAGAGCTCGCCGACGATCAGTCGGCGCACCGGGTCGACGAGGGCTTCGAGGACCTGTTGCAGGCCGATCGTGTCGATGTCCGGGTGGGGTGGGACGCGTTCGCGTCCGCCGTGCTGGGTGCTCGCCATCGATCTGATACCTCCTGGCCGAATGGTACGACACTCATCAAAGTGCGATGACCATCGAAGTTTGACACTCACCGAACTTTTCGCTTGGGTGAGGCACGTCGACACGCTCCCGTGTCGGCGGCGCCCGGAAGGAACGATGCGTGATGGTCAGGACAGTGCGCTTCCACGAACTCGGCGGGCCGGACGTGCTGCGCCTGGAGGACGCCGAACTCGGCGTACCCGGTCCCGGCGAACTGGCGGTCCGGGTGGACGCGATCGGCATCAACCGGGCCGAGGCGCTGTTCCGCAGCGGCAACTACATCCAGGACGTCCGGGAGTTCCCCGCCCGGCTCGGCCTGGAGGCCGCCGGCGTGGTCGAGGCGGTCGGTGCCGGGGTCGCCGGGTTCGAGGTCGGCCGGCCGATCAGCGTGGTGCCCGCGTTCTCGATGAACGACTACGGCGTCTACGCCGAACGCGCGATCGTGCCCGCGTCGGCCGTGCTGCACCGGCCCGACTCGCTGGACGCGGTCGCCGGTGCGGCGGTGTGGATGCCGTACCTGACCGCCTACGGCGCGCTGGTCGAGATCGGCGGGCTGGGCGCCGGCGACACCGTCGTGCTGACCGCCGCCTCCAGCAGCGTGGGCCTGGCCGCGATCCGCACGGCGCTCCGGGTCGGCGCGGTGCCGATCGCCACCACCCGCACCCGGGCCAAGGCGGACCGGCTGCGTGCGGCCGGCGCCGCCGAGGTGATCGTCACCGAGGAGGAGGACGTCGTGGAGCGGGTGCGTGCCTTCACCGGAGGCCGCGGCGCCGAATTCGTGTTCGACGCCGTCGCCGGCTCCGGCGTGGTGGACCTGGCCCGGGTGGTCGCCCCCGGCGGCACGCTGCTGATCTACGGCGCGCTGAGCGGCGAGGCGACCCCCTATCCGGGAATCGACCTGGGCATGCCCGCGCTGAACATGCGCAGCCATACCGCCTTGGAGACCACCACCGACCCGGAACGGCTGCGCCGGGCCGAGGCGTTCGTCGCCTCCGGGCTGCGTACCGGTGCCTTTGCGCCGACCGTGGACCGCACCTTCGATCTGGAGCGCATCGTCGACGCACACCGCTACCTGGAGGCGGGCGCCCAGGTCGGCAAGATCGTGGTCACCGTCGAGCACTGAGGCCGGGTGGGCTCAGGACCCCGCGAGCGGGCGGCGCGGCGAGGAGCCGGGGCCGCCGGGTGTGGATCCGCGCAACACGACGTCGGGGGCGTGGCCCAGGGTGAGGGCCATCCGGACGTCGTCGAAGCGTTCGTTGTCGACCTCGATGACGTTGGGCAACCGGCCCCACACGGTGAAGCCGAGCCGCTCGTAGAGCTCGATGGCGCCGTGGTTGTTGCCCCGCACGCCCAGGGTGAGGGTCTCGATGCCGGCTCGGTGGGCGCTGTCGATCAGGGCCGTCATCAGCAGGCGACCCAGGCCCAGGCCGCGGCTGTCGGGGTGGGCCATCACCTTCTCCACGTCGGCCGAGTGCGCGAAGACCGGCTCGGGCCGGCGTCGCCACAGGCCGGTCGCGGCGACGTCGTCGTCGACCGAGGCGACCACGAGCACGGCGTCGCCGACCCGGACGGCGGCGAGCACGTCCTCCAGCCAGGCGTCCGTGGTCGGCTTGCTCGGCGGGGACAGATAGCCGATCGCGCCACCGAGACGGGCGACGTCGTGGACGACCCGGTGGATCTCGGTGCGAAGTCGGTCGTCGGCGTCGGTGGGCCGCAACAATTCGATCTTCGGTTCCATGCCGGACATTGTCCCGGGCCGGATTTCGGCGGCGCGCACCGGCCGGCGGGGCGCCGGTCCGATCGCGCAGCCGGATCCGGTGCGGTCGGTGCGGCGAAGGCGGGGGGTACCCGCACCGGGTGCGTGGGTACGACCCGAGGGTTGCGTGTTCCGCCGATCCGACCCGCGTCCCGGTCAGGAGCCCCCATGTCCGACGTCACCACCTCCCTTCCCGACACCGATCGGCTGCGTGCGCGAGCGGACGAATGCCTGCGCCGCTGCGGTGCGGTGTCCCGGCCCGATGCCGGCGATCTGATCGTGCGTACGCCGATCACCGGCGGCGTGTTGCGCCGACTCGCCTCCGGCACGCCGGAGCAGGTCACCGAGGCGATCGGCGCCGCGCACCGCGCGTTCGGCATCTGGCGCACGACGCCCGCGCCGGTGCGCGGGGCGTTGGTCAAACGACTGGGCGAACTGCTCGCCGAGCACCACGAGGACCTGGCCGACCTGATCACCCTGGAGGCGGGCAAGATCCGGACCGAGGCGCGCGGGGAGGTGCAGGAGATGATCGACGTCTGCGACTTCGCCGTCGGGCTCTCCCGGCAGTTGTACGGACGCACCATGCCTTCGGAGCGACCCGGGCACCGCCTGTCCGAGTCGTGGCACCCGCTGGGCGTGGTCGGCGTGGTCTCCGCGTTCAACTTCCCGGCGGCGGTGTGGTCGTGGAACACCGCGATCGCCCTGGTCTGCGGCGACGCCGTGGTGTGGAAGCCGTCCGAACTGACCCCGCTCACCGCGGTCGCCTGCGCCGCGCTGCTCTTCCGGGCCGCCGTCGACGTCGGCGCGCCGACCGACCTGCATCGCCTGGTGCTGGGGGATCGTGCGGTCGGCGAGGCGCTGGTCGAGGATCCGCGGGTCGCGTTGGTGAGCGCCACCGGTTCGGTGCGGATGGGCCGCGAGGTCGCGCCCCGGGTGGCCGCCCGATTCGGCCGCTGCCTGCTCGAACTCGGCGGCAACAACGCGGTGATCGTCGCGCCGTCGGCCGACCTGGATCTGGCGGTGCGCGGCATCGTCTTCGCCGCGGCCGGCACCGCCGGGCAGCGTTGCACCACGCTGCGCCGGGCGATCGTGCACGAGGACGTGGTGGACGTGCTCGTCGCGCGGCTGAGCCGGGCCTACGCCGAGCTGAGGATCGGCGATCCGTTCGCGGACGGCACGCTGGTCGGGCCGCTGATCGGCGCCGGGTCCGGGGCGGCGATGGCGGCGGCGCTGGACCGGGCGCGGGCCGACGGCGGCGACGTGGTGGTCGGCGGCGAGCGGGTGGCCCGGCCGGAGGCGCCCGACGCGGTGTACGTGCGTCCGGCCATCGTGCGGATGCCCGGGCAGACCGAGGTGGTGCGCGAGGAGACCTTCGCGCCGATCCTCTACGTGCTCACCTATCGCACGTTCGACCAGGCCATCGCCCTGAACAACGATGTGCCGCACGGGCTTTCGTCCGGCGTGTTCACCCGCGACCAACGCGAGGCCGAACGATTCCTGGCCGCGGACGGGTCGGACTGCGGCATCGCCAACGTCAACATCGGCACCTCCGGCGCCGAGATCGGCGGCGCGTTCGGCGGCGAGAAGGAGACCGGCGGCGGGCGCGAATCCGGCTCCGACGCGTGGCGGGCGTACATGCGTCGGGCGACCAACACGGTCAACTACTCGGACGAGCTGCCGCTCGCCCAGGGGGTCGACTTCGGCTGAGCCCGGGGGCCGGGCGGGCACACCGCTGTCGGCCGTGGTCAGCCGGGGCTGGAGCGGCCGTGGCGCCAGTAGCCGAAGAAGGTGATGTCCGACTTGGGGATCCTCCGCTCGTTCACCAGGTGCCGGCGCAGACCGGTCGGGAGGCCGTGCTCGCCGGCGGTCCACGTGTAGAACGGACCCGCGGGCAGGGTCGCGGACTCGACGGCGTTCAGGGCGAGCCGGCCGGGCCGGGATCCGGCCCCGTCCCGGGCCAGCCAGTGCACCCGCACGCCCGCCGGTGCCTCGACCCGCTCGCGGATGTCCGCGACCTCGGGCACTTCCAGGAAGACCTCCGCGTGCAGGGTCGCGGGGGCGTGTTCCAGGATGGACAGGATGGCCGGCAGCGCGCTCTCCTCGCCGACCAGCAGGTGCCACTCGGCATGGCTCGGTGGCAGGTACATCCGGCCCAGATCGAAGATGCCCGCCGGGTCGCCGGGTCGGGCCCGGGCCGCCCACGCCGACGCCGGTCCGGCGTCGCCGTGCAGCGCGAACTCGATGTCGATCTCGTGGCGTTCGGGCCGGAAGGCGCGGATCGTGTAGTTGCGCACCCAGGGTCGACGGGCCTTGGGCAGCAGCAGCCATTCGGCCATCCACGCGTTGTTGGACAACTTCGGCATGCGCAGCTCCTCCTGTCCCTCGCGCGGGAAGAACAGGCGTGCGCCCTGATCGAATCCGGACCCGTGTAGGTGCGCCAGTTCGGATCCGCCGAGCGTCAGGCGTACGAAGTTGGGGCTGAGGCGCGTGTTCTCACGCACCGTCAGGGATATCATCCGCCGCGTTTCCGGCAGTTGCACCTTCGGCAACATCTCTGCTTCTCGCTTTCGCCGCTCCGTCGGGGATCGGGCCGGGCGCGGCCGTCCGGGCCTCGCCCGACCCGGCGATCGGTGCCCAGGCCCAGGTCACGACCCAATTATGAGCAATTGCTCGCCTCGTGCGGTACTCGCTTTTCCGGAGCCCGCGCCGGGGCCGCCGCGGCGACCGCCGGACGACGGCGGCAACTCCGCGAGCAGCACGAACGGCCGCGCGTCGAGCCGGTCCGAGAACGCCGGCTCGGGCGGGCTGCTCACTTTCGGGCGGCCGAATTCGAGCGGCCGAATTCGAGCGGCCCGCATTAGGATCCGACGGTTGATCAACCGGTCTGCACGGCCATTGCGGAAGGACGAGAATGTTCGCGAGATCCCTGGGCGACGGAGCCGAGTTGCGGCCGCTGGAGCCGTGGCGGGCCGAGGAGTTCCTGGCTCACATGGACCGCGGCCGGGAGTTCGTCGGCCGCCACATAGGACTGGCCGACGTCACGGCCGATCTCGACTCGGCCCGGGGCTGGCTCCAGTCCTACGCCGACAAGACCGCCGTCGACGCCGGTCGGCTGTACGGCATCTGGCTCGACGGGGTCCTGGTCGGCGGGGTGCTCTTCCGGGTCTTCGACGCGGCACAGGGCAATTGCGAGGCGGGCTGCTGGCTCGAACCCGCCGCCGCGGGCCGGGGCCTGGTCACCCGGGCGGCAACGATGATCATCGACTGGGCGATCCGGGAGCGCGGGATGCACCGGGTCGAGTGGCTGGTCTCCGCCGAGAACACCCCGAGCATCAACGTGGCCAAGCGCCTCGGGATGACCCGCGAAGGTGTGCATCGGGAGAACCACCTCTACCGGGGCGTGCGGCAGAACACCGAGGTCTGGTCCGTGCTGGCCCCGGAATGGCACGCGATCCACGGCACCGGCTGACCTTCGGGTCGGGACCTGTTGCGGATTCCGCAGGCGCGGCATGGCAGCATGCATATCGACAGATCTGACGGTGCGTCACACAACTGGCGAACCGGCCGGGTCGGTGCGGAACGAACGACCGGACAGTTTCCATCGGCGCTGCGACAAAACGGGCAAAACCCGCGAGATCGATGGCGTTCGGCGGATGGATATCATCGACACAGTGATCAAGTTACCACCGGGTACGGCGCTCGAACGCCTCGCCCGGTCGGCCGACACACGCCCCGGAAGGGACGTCCCACCGGAGGAGTCGAACGCCATGCAACTCGCAGGGATCGTGATCTCGCTGCTGATCAGCGTGATCGGGTTCGCCCTACTCGGGCGCACCGCCGCCTACATCTACTCGTTCGTCAAACTCGGGCAGCCCGCGTGGGGCCGGACCAGCGCGGCCGGCACCCGTTTGCGCACGATGCTCACCGAGACGGTCGGGCACACCCGGATGCTCCGTTGGGGCATCGTCGGCGCCGCCCACTGGTTCGTCATGGTCGGCTTCGGCGCGCTGATCCTGACCCTGGTCAACGCGTACGGACAACTCTTCTCACCGGAGTTCGCGCTGTGGGGGCTCGGGCACTGGGACGTGTTCGAGGTCTTCACCGAGTTCATGGGCCTGATGACCATCGTCGGCATCCTCGTGCTGATCGTCATCCGCCAGATCAGCCACCCGCGTCGGGCCGGGCGCAAGAGCCGATTCGCCGGATCGCGGTTCGGCCAGGCGTACTTCGTCGAGTTCGTGGTCGGCTCGGTCGGCGTGTGCATCATGCTGCTGCGCGGCCTGGAGGGCGCGCTCGCCGGAGTCGACGGGTACGAGGCCGGCTACTGGGTGAGCTACCCCCTGGTGTCCGCGTTCGGTGGGCTCTCCGACGGCTCGCTGGAAAACCTGATCTACCTCGTCGCGACGATCAAGATCGTCATCTCGATGACGTGGGCGATCACCATCGGCCTCAAGCCGAGCATGGGTGTTGCGTGGCATCGGTTCCTGGCGTTCTTCAACATCTACTTCAAGCGTGAGGCGGATGGTGGGGTCGCGTTGGGTGCGTTGCA
>NZ_JBEXUX010000078.1:0-43033 GCF_040629175.1 Embleya sp. NPDC005971
GTGAGGGGAGTGCAGACCTGAGCTCATCCGCGCTGAGGACCCGGGACACTCCCGTCACGAGCAGCCTGCCGCGACCGCGCCCATACACACCGCGCGCGCCGCCCACACGACCTTGCCGCCCCCCGGAGTCCGGTGGTAGCCGACTTGTTCGGCCTCCGCGGCGACCAGGAAGAGCCCACGCCCGTGCTCATCGTCCTGTGCTCCGAGGCCGACCATGGGCGGCCTCGGGCTGTCGTCGCCGACCTGCACGATCAAAAGCCCGTCGATGGTCCACATGGAGAGACGGATGGCCGGCGAACTCCTGCCGGACCGTTCTTCTCGATCGCGGCCGTCGCACTCGCACGTGTGCCGGACCGCGTTCCCGACGAGTTCGGAAACCACGAGGCGAACGGCCTCGACATCGTCGTCGGCCAGGTCCCAGCACCGTGCCACCTCCACGGCGCGCCGACGTGCATACGGCACGGAACCCAAGCCCGCAGCGAGCGGGATCATCACCAGACGCCCGTCGCGCGGAGCGGGTGCCGGGCGGGTGGCAAGACGGGTGTTCATGGGAGGAACCTCCAGACCGTGACCCCCACAGGACGCTGCCTAGGATCCGAAACCGTTTTCAGGTTTTCGGTATGCCATTCGATCGGCTTCCGGCAGGTCCCGAGCTTGATCCCGTCGACACCCCGAGGTCCCGTGCCGTAACGACGCATCAGGTCGATCGAGAACCATGAGGATCGACCTATACGGTTCAGATCCTTGAACCATTATGAACCATTTCTCAAATGGTTGCAAACGGTCCATTGCGGACCGGACGCCCGTGAAGGCGGGTCTCTGCGCCCGCCTGCGAACCCGAGGACGAGAGCGACGCTGCCGTTTTCGGGGTCACGGTGACGCGGTTTCCGGCTCTCCGGAGGAAGCCGGTGTTTCGATGGCCGGGTCGCTAGGCGCCCCGGGCCCGGCCGGGAGGGAATCGGGGAGCGATGGTGACCGGGACGCCCGAGGACCACGGGTGGGCAACCGGCGTGGTGCCGGCGGCCGCGTTTCGGGAGCAAGTGGTCGCCCGCCTCCGGGAGTTGGAGGGCCGAGGCGTGTTGACGCCCGGATACCTGCGACTCGCGGCAGCCGCCGCCCGAGGATCACCGCGGACCGTGCAGCGCCGGCTGCGAACGGCCCGGGAGGAAGGCCGTGCCACCCCTCGTGTCGGGCGACCGAGCCGACGCCGGAGCGGGCGTATGGCCTGTGCAGCGGCGCGTGGTCAGGACGCGATCCCTTTTCTTGAGCAATCGATCCAGATAAGTTACGGTGGGGTCATGGCAAGGACCCGGGAGTTCGACACCGAGGCGGCGGTGAGCCGCGCGATGGAACTGTTTTGGAGGCGTGGCTTCGAGGCGACTTCGGTACGCGACCTGACCCAGCAGTTGGGGATCGGGCAGGGATCCTTGTATGCCGCGTTCGGCGACAAGGAGGGCCTGTACCGGGCGGCTCTGGAGCACTACCGCACCACCCTCGCGGCGGCCGCCCTGCGCAGCCTGGAGGAGGGGACGGACGCCCGGTCGGCGATCCGCACGATGCTGGTCGAGCGGGTCCGGATCGCGGTGGAAGACGACGGCCGGGGCTGCCTGGTGGTCAACGCCGCCTGTGAGCGCCTGCCGAAGGATGCGGCGATCCGGCGCACCGTGCGGGACATGCAGGACGCCAGTCGGGACGCGCTTGCCGAGGTGCTGCGGGTCGCGGCGGAGCGGGGCGAGATCGCGACGCGACGCGACCCGCACACCCTCGCTGCCTTCCTCGTCACCTTCCTCAACGGACTGCTGGTCTCCGCGAAGATCACCCCGGACGCTCACGCCCTCGAACCCCTCGTGGAGGTCGCGCTGGCCGCCCTCGACTGATTTTTTCAGTCTCCGTTTCCGCCGGCGTGAATTCCCGGGCCGCCGCGGCTGCTTGGCGACGGCGGCGAGGAATCGGCGCTGTTCCAGGCCCGGTTCACCCCGTCTGATCCCGCGACTCGAAGATCATTCACGCTTCCGGAGACAGAGCCCTTTTTCATGATCGCAATCTGTATCAGATGATCCAGAAAAGCCGCCTGCGCCCGCCCGAACACGGGATCCGGCGACCCCGCCCTGCTTCAATCGAAAACTTCGGAGGACGCGTGCCCCCCCGCACCCATCCCGAGCACGCCGACTCTGGGCGGTAGCCGCTGGAACGCCCACCGCCCACGTCGACCTCGGCCAGGCCCTGCGCGGCCACCGCTTCGCCCACCGGCCGGACCCCGCCGCGGACGACGCGCACACGGATGCCGCGCCTTGCACCGCGGCTGTGTGGTTCGCACTGCGCGCACCGGGGTTGGTGTGGACGCAAGCAGGCGACGTCACCCTGGACGCCACCGGCCAGGACGACCTCGTGCTGCCGGCCCTGCTCGGTCGGCTCTACCCGGAGAACGTCACTCTGCGCTCCGCCGGCCCGTTCGCTGCCCGGACAACCACGGACGGCACCGGACCGAGTCGCCTGGTGACCGTCGTCGACCCTCCGCAAGCCCACTGACACCCGTATCGCGAAGTGCGACAGAAAGGTTGGAGAACATGATGTTCGACCACGACGGAATGCCCGTCCGCACGGGCCGTGCCATCGTCAACGGAACGAGTCTGCATTACCGGACGGCCGGGTCCGGCCCAGCGGTGGTGCTGTTGCACGGTGTGCCCAAGACCGGCTACCACTGGCGCCACCTGGTCCCGAAGCTGGCGCCCCATTACACCGTTGTTGTACCGGACCTACGCGGCCTCGGCGACTCCGCCCGTCCCGCGGACGGCTACGACTCCGCGACGATGAGCGACGACGTCGCCGAGTTGATGACCCACCTCGGACACGAGACGTACGCCGTGGCGGGCGAGGACTGGGGAGCGGTGATCGGCTACCAACTCGCCGCCCGCCACCGCGACCACGTCACCGCCCTCGTGTTCACCGAGGCACTGTTCCCCGGATTCGGCTTCGAGGACCACACGGCCCTCACTCCAGAGAATGTCGCCGGTGGCATGCACCTGTGGCATCTGGGCTTCTACTTCCAGCCGGACGTACCCGAAATGCTGATCGCCGGACACGAGCGTGAGTTGATCACCTACATGATCAAGTTCGAGCGCAGCCATCCCGACAGCGCCGGCTCCGACGCGGTCGACGAATACGTGCGCTGCTACTCCATGCCCGGCGGAATCCGCGCGATGCTCTCGATCTACCGGGCGATGCTCGTCGACGCCGAACAGAACCGGCGGGCCGCGCAGAAGAAGCTGGACATCCCGGTCCTGGCGCTCGGCGGATCCGCGTTCATCGGCGACCGCAACGAGTCCCAGATGCGGCTCATGGCCCACGACGTCACCGGACACGTATTCGACGCCGGCCACGACCTCGCGGAGGAAGTGCCCGACGAGATGGCCGACGTCGTCCTGCCGTTCCTGGCCGCGCATCTGTAACCGCACCCGGCCGAGCTTCGGGAGCTGAAGCGGCCTGCGCGCCGTGGGGGCCTCAAGGCTGAGCGGACCTGCCCGGTCTCGCGCCGCCGGGAGGCCCCCAGGGCTTTCCGGTCGATATAGGGGGGCCACCGGAATACGCCCGAAACCTGCATCCGAGGGTGGGCAGGCCGGGTAAGCGACCCGGGTGGGGCGGGGGTTCGCGTGCTGGATAGCGTGCGTGGTGTCCGGGTAGTGGCTGCTGCGGGGGTGGCGGGTGGCGTCGATCGATCGCACCGCATACCCGCGGTTCAAGCGGGTGGTGCCAGCCCGGGAGTTGGCGGAGGCGTTCACTCCGACTGCCGAAGAGGTCTCGTGGGCTGATGCGCGTACGCAGACCCAGGCGAACGGGCTGTCGCTGCTGGTGCTGTTGAAGAGCTACCAGCGGTTGGGGTACTTCCCCAAGCTGCCCGACGTGCCGCCGGTAGTGGTTGACCATGTGCGGGGTGTGCTGGGCCTGGGCGCCGAGGTGCTGGCGGGACATGACGCGGAGCGGACGCTGTCGCGGCACCGCGAGCTGGTCCGGGAGTTCCTGGGCGTGACGTACGAGCCGGCCAAGGTGGCGGCGATCGCCGAGGAGGCGGTCCGCAAGGCGGTGGCCACCAAGGACAACCCCGCCGACCTGATCAACGTGGCGTTGGAGGAACTGGTCCGGGCGCGCTGCGAGCTGCCCGGCTTCAGCACACTGGACCGCATGGTGACCGCGGTCCGGACCGAGTTCAACACTGGTCTGTTCGCCGCGGTCGCGGGCCGTCTGGACCACGCGGACCGCGCCCGGCTGGGCCGCCTGCTGCTGGTTGATCCGACCACCCGGCGCAGTGACTTCGACGGGCTCAAGGCGGTGGCGAAGGCGCCGTCGCTGGGCAAGTTCAAGGCACGGCTGGGATATCTGCAGGGCCTGGACGCTCTGGGCCCGACGGACCGGTGGCTGGCGGGGGTGCCGGCCGCGAAGGTCGCGCATTTTGCGGGTGAGGCGCGGGTGGCCGATGTGGGCGACCTGCGCAAGGTCGGCGAGGCCAAGCGGCTCACGATGCTGGCGAGTCTGATCCACGTCTGCCGGGCCGCGGCCCGCGACGAGGTCGCGACGATGTTCTGCAAGCGGATGGCGACCATCCACCGCAAGGGCCGCGAGCAGTTGGAGGGGTTGCGCGAGGCGCACCGTGCGGAGACCGAGCGGCTGACGGCGGTGTTCGGCGATGTGCTGTCGGCGGTCCGCGAGGCGCTCGCGGCGCCGGAGGCCGAGGAGCCGGCGGCCGGGGTGGGCGCGGGCACGCCGGACCCGCCCGAGGGGGAGGTCAGCGAGCGGGCCGGGCGGCTGGTGCTCAAGACGTTGGCGGGGGCGGGCGGGTTGGACGCGCTGTCCCGGACGCACGAGGCGGTGTCCGCGCACCATGGCAACAACTACCTACCGCTGTTGGAGGGGCACTACCGCAGCAGCCGCTCGGCGTTGTTCACGCTGCTGGACACGGTGGAGCTGGAGGCGACCAGCGCGGACCGGGCGGTGTTGGACGCGGTGGAGTTCATCCGCGCGAACCGGACGCGGACCGGCGAGTTCGTCGACGAGCAGGTCACCGTCGAGAAGGACGGGCGTCCTGTCGTGCTGACCTTGGACGAGGGCTTTGCAGGTGAGGGCTGGCGGCGGATCCTGCGGGACGCACGGCATCCGGGGCGACTGGTGCGGCGGCACTTGGAGGTGTGCGTGTTCTCCTACCTCGCCGCCGAGTTGCGGTCCGGGGACATCGCGGTGACCGGGTCGGACTCGTACGCCAACCTGCACGCGCAGCTGATGTCGTGGAAGGAGTGCGCGCCACTGGTGGACCGGTACTGCGGGCAGGCAGGCATCCCCGTCGAGGCGGCCGCGGTCGTGGCGTTCTACCGCGACCAGCTCACGACCGCTGCGGCCCAGGTGGACGCGGGCTATCCGGGCAACACCGACCTCGTCTTGGAGGGCGGGCGCCCGCAGCTCAAACGCCGCAAGGGGGTGGACCGGCGGCCGTCCGCGCTGGTGTTGGAGACGGCCGTGCACGAGCGGCTGCCCGAGCGGGCGCTGCTGGACATCTTGATCCGCACGGCGTATCTGCTGAACTGGCACCGGCACTTCGGCCCGGCGTCGGGGTCCGACCGCAAGATCCGCGACGCGCTGCGCCGCTGCTGACCGTGTTCGCGAACGGGACGCTGCTGGGTGCGGCGCAGGTGGCGAGGCACATGCGCGGGCAGGTGTCCGTGCACGAGCTGGCGACGACGGGAAACAAGCACGCGGCGCCGAACCGGATCCACGCCGCGTCGGTGGACGTGATCAACGCGTTCGCCCGGCTGGACGTGGCCGGGATGTGGGGCGACGGGAACGTGGTCGCCGCAGACGGCACGCAGATCGAGACGTGGGAGAACAACCTCCTCGCCGAATCCCACATCCGGTCCGGCGGGTACGGCGGGATCGCGTACCGGCACATCTCCGACACGTATATCGCCTTGTTCAGCCACTTCATCCCGTGCGGCGTGTGGGAGGCCGTCTACATCATCGAGGGACTCCTGCAGAACGACTCGGACATCGCCCCGGATACGATCCACGCCGATACGCAAGGCCAGTCCCTGCCGGTCTTTGGATTGGCGGCCCTGCTCGGGTTCGACCTTCTTCCGCGTATCCGCAACTGGAAGGACCTGAACTTCTACCGGCCCGGCGCGGACGCGCGGTACGAGCACATCGACTCGCTGTTCGGCGACAACGTCATCGACTGGCGGCTGATCGAAACGCACTGGTCAGACCTGTTGCGCACAGCGATCTCGATCCGCGAGGGGCGTTTGTCGTCGGTGACGCTGCTGCGTCGGCTGGGCAACAACTCGCGGAAGAACCGCTTGTACCGGGCGTTCCGGGAACTGGGCCGGGTCATTCGCACGATCACGTTGTCGAGGTACCTCTCGGATCCCTCGTTGCGAGAGCAGATCACCGCGATCACCAACCGGGCCGAGGCGTTCCACGGCTTCTCCGACTGGCTGATGTTCGGCGGGAAGCTCATCGGCAGCAACGACCCCGAGCACCAGGAGAAGATCATCAAGTTCAACGAGCTGCTCGCGAACTGCGTGATCTATTCCAACGCCTGCGACATCACGGCGGCGGCGAACGCGCTGGCCGCCGAGGGGCACCCCGTCGACTTGGACGACCTGGCCACCGTCTCGCCGTACATCACCCACACCATCCGCCGCTTCGGCGACTTCGCCCTCGATCTGACCCCGCCCGACGAGGAACCCGACACCCGGCTCGACCTGGTCCCCAGCGCACTGTTCCCCACCGGGCGGGTGTGAACGAAGGACGCGCCGTTGTTCGGCTCGGTGCCGTACGGTCGGCGCGGGCGCAGCCGGCCGAACGCGGCGGGCAACGCACCGGTGTGCCGTCGGCCCGAGAGCCCAGAGGTACGGCCCGCCACAGGCTTGGTCCCCGGGTCCGAAACGCGGCACACCGGACGTGGTCCAGCGTGGCAGCAGTTGCCGCGGCGGCCTGTCAGGCGTTCGGTCGGGTTCGTTCCAGCAGGGCGGCCGGGGGTGTGGGTCGTGCGTCCCATGCGGCACCTCGTCCCGAAGGGAGGCGAACGGGCCTGCGACGGTTCGGCGTTGTGGGCGGTCGTGTGGGGATTTCGGGCGGCGCTTACCGGTGGGAGCGCCGCGACTACGCCGAGCTCGCCGACCGGCCGCTGGGGGCGACGCTGGGGTTCAGGGCTTGATCGCGTCGTCGTATGCCTTGAGGACCCGGTCCAGGAATGCCTTCACCGTCGCCCGGTCCTTGTCGGTGAGGGCTTCGACGGCCGCGTTCACGCCGTGGACGATCGGCGCGACGTGCTCGAAGGCGGACGCCTCCCAGTCCTCGGCGGGGGAGACGACCACCTTGCGGCGGTCGGTCGGGTGCGGTGCCCGGCTGGCGTGCCCGCCCGCCACCAGCCGGTCGATGACCAGGGTGGTCGCCGCGGTCGAGGCGTCCAGGCGGCGGGCCAGCTCGGTCGGGGTGGCCGGCCCGTGCGCGATGAGGTGGTCCATGACGGCGAGTCCGGCGGCGTCCACCCGCATCTCGCGGCCCAGGTAGCGCTCGAAGCGCTGCTGGCGCAGCGTCAGGGTGCGCAGCTGGTCGCGGATGTCCCCGTGGCTGCCCGCGCTCCGGCGTGCACGCGCGGGGTTCCTGCGCGCCGGTTGCGTCTGCTGGTCCTTCGCGGCTCGGCCGGCGTCGGCCCGTTTGACATCCATGGGCACCAGGATACTCTCGATATTGCTAATGATATTGGTAACCAATGGAGTGAGATTCTATGGAACCCGACCGGACCGGCGCTCCGCCGTACAAGTGGCGGTGGCTGATCCTGGTGGTGATGCTGGTCGCCGAGCTGATGGACCTTCTCGACGCGTCGATCGTCAACGTCGCCGGGCCCGAGCTGGAGGAGTCCCTCGGTGCCGGATCGGTCGGACTCCAGTGGGTGATCGGCGGCTACGCGCTGACCCTGGGGGCCGGGCTGATCCTGGGCGGACGGCTCGGCGACCGCTACGGCCGCCGGCTGACGTTCCTCGTCGGGTTGGCCGCCTTCACACTGACTTCGCTGCTCTGCGCGGTCGCGCCGAGCATCGAACTGCTGATCGCCTTCCGGCTGTTGCAGGGCACCTCCGGCGCGCTGCTGCTGCCGCAGGGCCTGGGGCTGCTCCGGGAGAACTTCTCGGGGGCGGAACTCGCCAAGGTCTTCGGGATCTTCGGCCCGGTCCTCGGGCTCGGCGGCATCATCGGTCCGGTCCTGGGCGGCGGGCTGATCTCCGCCGACTTCTTCGGCCTGGGCTGGCGCCTGGTCTTCCTGGTCAACCTGCCCGTCGGCATCGCCGCGCTGGTCGTCGCCGCCAAGGTCATCCCCAGGAAGCCGGGCGACCGCGCGGTCGGCATCGACCTGGTCGGCGCGGCGCTGGTCGTGGCGTCCTGCGCCCTGCTGGTCCTTCCGCTCAACCAGGGCCAGGAGGACGGCTGGCCGCTGTGGACCTGGCTGTCGATCGCCGGTTCCGCGCTCGGATTCGTCCTCTTCGCGCGCCGGCAGCGCCGCGCGGCCGCACAGGGCCGTGAACCTCTGGTCGCCCCTGCCTTGTTGCGCAAGCCCGCCTTCACGGTCGGGCTGGGCGGCATCGCGTTGTTCTTCAGCGGCCTGGTCGGCACGCAGCTCGTGCTCACCCTGTTCCTGCAGATCGGACAGCACTTCACCGCCGGTGAAGCCGGGCTGGGCAACCTTCCGCTGGCCCTGGGCACCGCCGTCGGCGGCGCGGTCAGCGGCGCCTTCCTGGCCGACAGGATCGGCCGGGTGGTCATCCAGGTCGGCCCGCTGATCCAGCTCGCCGGCGCGGGTCTGCTGTGGTGGGAGCTCGACAGCCTCGGAAGTTCCTTCTCCATCTGGGACATCGCCCCCGGCGTCGTCGTCTCCGGAATCGGTGCCGGCATGGTGATCGCCGCACTGTTCAGCTTCATCCTGGCGGCGGTCGACGACCACGAGATCGGCTCCGCGTCCGGCGTGCTGTCGGCGGTCCAGTCGATCGGCGGGTCCATCGGCGTGGCGGTGTTCGGCTCGCTGTTCTTCGCCCGCGCCGACCACGGGGACTTCGTCCCGGGCGCCCAGCACGCGCTGATCGCCCAGGTGTGCGTCCTCCTGGCGTTCCTCGCCGCCACCTTCCTGCTGCCCAAGAAGGGGCGGCCGGAGGATGAGCAGCATGTGGCCCGCGAAGAGCTGTTGGAGAAGTCGGCCGTCTGATCCCGTTCCGACTCCGGCCTGGTGTCCGGGCTCCGCGACCACCGCCGGAGCCCGGACACCAGGCCGTTCCGCGAACCCCAAGCGTCACCCCCGTGACCTGTGAGGACTTCTTGATCTGCGCAGCGGGAACCGCCGGTCCCGTGCTGGTGCGACGTCCTCGGGTGTCAGCCCACGCTGTGGGCCACGTGTGTCGGCTCGGGCGCCTCGCCCTTCCTGGTGCCGGCCGACTCTTCCGGTCGTCCCGGCCACCAGAAGCGCTTGCCGGTCATCACGACGAGCGCGGGGACCAGCACGGTACGGACGATCAAGGTGTCGAGCAGGACGCCCGCGCCCACGATGACGCCGATCTGCGTCAGGGTGATCAGCGGCAGCACGCCCAGGACCGCGAACACCGCGGCCAGCAGGATGCCCGCGCTGGTGATGACGCCCCCGGTGGACGCCAGGGCCCGCAGGACCGCTGCCCGAGTGTCGTGCCCGGCGACGGTGTCCTCGCGGGTGCGGGCGATCAGGAAGATGTTGTAGTCGACGCCGAGCGCGACCAGGAACAGGAACGACAGCAGCGGCACGTTGTCGTCCAGCGCCGGGAAGTCGTAGACGGTACTGAACACCACCTCGGCCGCCCCCAAGGCGGAGAAGTACGTCGCCACCACCGTCAGCACGAGCAGCACCGGCGCCACCACGGCCCGGAGCAGCAGCACCAGGACGACGAACACGATGGCCAGGACCAGCGGCACAACAACGCGGGTGTCGCGGCTGGTCGCCTTGGCCACGTCGTACTCGCCCGCAGTCGTTCCGCCGACCAGCGCATCGGCGCCCGGGACTTCGGCGAGAGCCTGGCGCAGCCGCACGATCGTGGCGTCGGACCGGCTGCTCCCGGGGGCGGAGTCCAGGACCACGTCGGTGACCGCGTACCGCTCCGACGCGGTGCCCGGTGCGACCGAGGAGACGCCCTCGACTCCCTCGGCCGTCGTCGCGACCTGCGTCCCGGCGGCGGCCGAGGACACCACGGTCAGCGGTTGGGTGGCCCCGGCCGGCAGTACCGATTCCAATGTCTTCGCGCCTTGGACGCTCTCGGGCGTCTCGCGGAACAGCTCGTTCTGCGACAGGCCCACGGACGTGCCGAACAGTCCGCACGCCAGTGCCGCGAGAACCGCCGTCGCGCCCACGGACACCAGGACCGGACGCGCCGAGACGACCCGGCCCAGCTTCGTCCATACTCCGTCCCGGTCCGCGGCGACCGGGTCGCCGACCCGGGGGATCAGCGGCCAGAACAGCCAGCGGCCGGGCAGCACCAGCGCCGCGGGCAGCACGACGAGTCCGAAGAACATCGCGATGACGATCCCGCACGCACCTGCGAACCCGAGCCCGCGGTTGACCGTCAGCTCAGCGGCCAGGAGCGTGAGCAGACTCAGCACCACAGTGCTGCCGCTCGCCAGCACGGCGGGGGCGACACCGCGCAGCGCGCGTCGCATCGCGGTGAACCGGTCCGCCTCCACCCGCAGGTCGTCGCGGTAGCGGGAGACCAGCAGCAGGGCGTAGTTGGTACCGGCCCCGAACACCAGCACCGACAAGATGCCCGCGGCCGAACTGTCCACCGCCACATCGACCTTCGGCGCGAGCGCGCCCACCACCACGGTGGCCAGGCGGTCGCCGATCGCCACGACGATCAGCGGCACCAGCCACAGCACCGGACTGCGGTACGTCACCAGCAACAGCACGGCGACCACCAGCGCGGTCACCAGCAACAGGGTGACGTCCGCACCGTCGAACACCTTGTTCAGGTCCGCGGACACCGCCGGGCCACCGGTGACCTGGGCACGCAGCGGCTCGTCCACGCCGTCGGACGCCACCTCGCGCACACGCTCGACGGCCTTGTCGTTGTCCTTGCCCTCCAGCGTGTCCGAGACCGGCACCTGCACCGTGGCGACCGTGCCCGTGGGGTCGAACATCACCTCGGACGGGACGCCGTCGAGGCCGGTGGCGCCGAGCGGCGCGGCCCGGCCGGCCACCGCCGCCCGGTCGGCCTCGGTGAGTGCGGCGCCGTCGGTACGGCTGTAGACGACGAGCACCGGAGTCCGGCCGCCGCTGCCCAGCCCGTCGACGATGTCCGCGACCTTGCCCGACTGCGAGGACGCAGGCAGATTCGCCCGGTCCGCACCGGCGGTGTTCGCCTCCGCGGGACCGAGCGCGAACACGGCACCGACGAACGCCAGCGTCAGGAGCAGCACCGTGGCAGCAAGCGCCCGCGGACGCGCACGCAGGACACGCAGCGGGGATCCGGCGTGATCCGGGAGCTTGGGTGGCGACATGAGAACCTCACAGGATTGCTAATTTCATTAGTGATTTCGTGACTGTCCCAGACCTACAGGCGGGGCGCAAGCAGCGCCTGGAGTGTGGTGGCGTCCAGGGCATCGAGGCACCGAGCCCGGCGAGGGCGGGGCTCGGCGGCCGCGGCGAGGCGGCCGCCGGCGAACGACGATGCGCGGCGCGGGCACCGCCGCGGGCACCCGCGGTGTCGTCAGCGCGCATGGACCGGCTGCGCGTGCACCCGTCCCGGAACTGCCGCAGTAAACACCGGATTTACTGCGGCAGACCACCTAGCCTGATCCCTGCGACCTGCGCGTCCGCGCCTGCGGCCGCGAGGCGAGGTGTACGCATTTGCTGCGGCAGAAGCAAAGGAACGGGCATGGCGCTCGAACAGGCGGCGGCAGCACCGCAAAACGGCCACACCGTCCCGGCGCCGCGCGGACACGTGGTGCCGCTCTCGCCGCCGCCGCCGACGTACGAGGCCGCGGTCGAGCGGTACCTAACCGGCGCCAGCATCGCCAAGTCCTCCGCGCGGATCTACCGCATCGCGCTCACCACCTGGGGATGGCTTCTGCGCGGCGAACCCGCGCCCCTCGGGCCCGCGCGCCGCGGCGCCCGACCCGACCCGTTCGACCTCGCCGCCCTCGACGACCCCGGCCTGCCTCCGGTCCTCGCCGAGCTCGCGGCCGCCCGCGCGGACGCCCTCGACGCCGACACCGTCAACCGCGAACTGTCCATCGCCCGCAAGGCGATCGGCTGGTGGCAGGTCCACGGCTGGATCACCAGCGACCCCGCACTCGGCATCGAACGCCGCCCCGCCCCCGCCGACCGCACCCGCGCACTGGCGCGCTCCCAGATGGCCGCGCTGTGGCGGCTCGACGTCCCGCTGCGCGACAAGACGCTGTGGAAGCTGCTCTACGAGAGCGCCGCCCGCGCCGACGAAGCCCTGTGCCTCAACGTCGAAGACCTGCTGCCCGGCGACAAACGCGGCCGCACCACCGCCAAAGGCGACGCCACCGAGTGGATCCACTGGCAGTCCGGAACCGCGCAACTCCTACCACGCCTGATCGCCGGCCGCACCCACGGCCCACTGTTCCTCACCACCCGCAAAGCCCCAGCACGCACCCCCACGCTGGACACCTGCCCGGTAACCGGCCGCGCGCGGTTGTCCTACCGGCGCGCCGCCGAGATCTTCGAGGAAGCCACCCGGATCCTCGCCAACCCGCTCGCCCGCCCCGAAGACGTCGCAGAGTTGGAGGGGTGGACGCTGCACCAGCTCCGCCACAGCGCGCTCACCCACGACGCCGAAGACGGCACATCCACCCCTATGCTCCTCGCCCGCTCCCGGCACGCCTCCGTACGCTCCCTGGAGCGGTACGCCCGCCCCGGTGTCGACGCCGTCGCCCGACACGTCGCGGAACGTGACCCAGCCGCCCGACGCACCACCCCCCGCTGACGACGACGCCGCTCGCTACGGTCGGGAGCAGCCCCCGGTTAGGCGCAATGCCGTTGACATACGCGCGTTGCGTGGCCGTGCCCACCGTCGAGATCTGCAAATCACCCTAAAATCGGGCGGATTTGCAGATCTCGACGAAGGCGGGTCGGCATATGTCAACGGCATTGCGGTTAGGCGTGCTCGGCGGCGGTCCCAGGTCCGGCTGACACCATCCGCGCCCCACCCGCACGCCCAGCGGCAGAAGACACCGCCCTTCCCACCCTCGGATGCAGGTTTCGGGCGTACTCCGGTGGCCCCCCATATACGCCCGGCAATCCCCATGGGTCGACTTCGATCACCATTCATACCTCCGCAAATCCGGGAATATGACGGCTGCCGGTCGGCGCGGCGTTTCGCTGCTTCCCCGTGTCGTCCGGTTCCGTGTCGACAGCATGAAGCCCGGGGCCGTCGACGCCGGCTCCGGGCCACATGCGAGGAAAGCATGAGTATCACCCACAGCTCCATCGCCGACGACCGCCCGATGTTCTCCGCCGACGCGTACGCCGCCGTCGAGGCCGTAGCCGAGGGCCTCCCCGCCCTGTACGTGCCGAGCGTCCTGGAGCACGCCCGCGCTCGGTGATGGTGATGCCGTGGTCCCGGCGGTTGACCTGTCCGTGTGTGGTCCATGCGTCCCAGGCGGTTTCGACCGCGTCGAACAGGCGGCGGGGTCCGCCTTGTTCGGTGCGGGCGCTGCCGTCGGGCCCGGTGGTGGCGACGGCCCAGGAGGAGGTGCCGTCGTGGATCCAGGCGTTGACGCCGTCCTGGTCGGTGTCGGTGGTGTAGACGATGTCGAGCAGGGCCATGCACAGCGCCCAGAGCAGGTTCACGTCGGTGTGCAGGGGAGTGATGTCGCGGTCGACGCCCCGCTTGTCGTCGGGCGCGCGGCCGGCGCGGACCTGCGTATAGGAGCGGACGGTGGCGGCGGGCGCCGGTGTGTCGCGTGCGTTCATGAATTGGGCCAAGCCGTGCATCCAGCCCCGGGTGCTGCGGTGGTCGTCGGCGACGGTGACGGCGAAGTGGCCCGTGCGCCCGAGAGGGAAGAGCAGGTCGCCGCCGGGGACGGTCTGTTCGATCCAGGCCCAGGGGACGTGGTCGACGGCGTAGGTGGCGATCATCCGGTCGTAGGGGGCCGTTGCGGGCCGGCTGAGGTCGCCGTTGCCGACCGCGACGTCGACGCGAACCCGGGCACGCCCCAGCCTCCCGGCCGCCGTGTCGGCGAGTTCCGCCGAGGTCTCCACGCTGGTCACCCGTCCACAGGCGCCCACAGGCGCTCGGGCGCGAACGCGTGCCGGGGCAGCGCCTCGAACGCGGCGCGCACCCACGGGGTGTCCTCGGACCACGCGCCGCGCGTCCGCATCGCCTTGTCCAGGGCGTGGCGACGATCCTCGAGGACGCCGGTCATCTACTTCGGGTCCTTTGACGCAATCGAGGGCGTAGGGGAACGGTTCATGACGACCGAAGCCATCACGCCGATACTTTTCCGAGCCCACGGTTGCACGGTCCCGAACGACGCGCTCGGGGTCATGCCGGGATCAGCGCCACCTGGACGGCTCCTACCCGCCGGACCCTGGTCGCGTGACCGAGACGATCGGCCGTCGATCGAGAAGCGCCGGCCGTCAAGGACGACGCGGTGAACATGTTGCCGGGTGGCTAGCGGTCGGTCTTGATTTCCTTCATGGTCAGGTGGGACTCGATCCGCCGGACGGCGGGTAGGCCGCTGAGCTTGCCGGTGAGGAAGGCTTCGTAGGCGGCGTGGTCGGCAACGGCCACGCGGATGAAGTAGTCGGGGCGCCCGTACATGCGACGGAACTCGACGACCTCCTCGTAGGAGGCAACGGTGTCCTCGAACTCCTCGAAGCTCTTGCGGTCCTGGGCGTAGATTTCCACGTCGAGGAGCACCTCCAGGCCACGGCCCAGGGCCTCGGGGTTGATGAGGGCCCGGTAGCCGGTGATGACGCCGACCTCTTCCAGCCGCTTGACCCGGCGCAGGCAGGGCGGCGCGGTCAGACCGACCCGCTTGGCCAGCTCGACGTTGGTCAGCCGCCCGTCCCGGCGCAGGTGAAACAAAATGTCGCGATCAACGGCATCGAGGTGCAGTTCATTGCTCATATGGAAATCATAGTGCCATAATTGGCAACCATATTAGGTCGAGACTTTCCTACAATTACATACATGGGAATAGATTCTGTCGTTGCCGGTGGCCGCCTTCGGTCCGCGCCACCCGCCCTCGAGTCCGCGACGACGTCCCACGCGCGTGCGGCGTTCAAGGACTCCCTCGGTGTGGGCCTGGCGTTCCTTCCGCTCGGGCTCGCCTTCGGCGCGCTGGTGACGCAGGCGGACCTGCCGTGGTGGTGGGCCGGGCTGTCCGCCGCGCTCGCTTTCGGCGGATCGTTCGAGTTTCTGCTCATCGGACTGGTCACCGCCGCCGCCCCACTGGCGGCCATTGCGCTGTCCGCGTTCATGGTGAACGTCCGGCATGTCTTCTACGCGCTGTCCTTCCCCCTGCACCGCGTGCACGGCCGCCTCGGCAGGGCGTACAGCACGTACGCCCTGTGCGACGAGGCATACGCGCTGACCACCGGCGAGCAGGCGCGCTCCTGGTCCGGCCGCCGCATCCTGTGGCTCCAGCTCTTCCTGCACCTGTACTGGGTCGGCAGCTCCACCGCCGGCGCCCTGCTCGGCGCCCTGCTCCCGGAGAGCGTCACCGGCCTGGACTTCGCCCTGACCGCACTGTTCACCGTCCTCGCCCTCGACGCCGTACGGAACCTGCGCGACGACATACCCACCCCGGTACTGGCCCTGCTCGGCGCCCTCGCCGCGAGACTCCTCTTTCCGAGCCAGATGCTCCCGGCCGCCTTCACCCTCTTCACCGCCGGTCTCCTGGCGCGCCACCTCACCACCCGCAGGAAGCCGCGCCATGCCTGACAGCCCGTACCTCATCGCCGCCGTCCTCGTCTCCGCCGCCGTCACCTGGGCCCTGCGCGCCCTGCCCTTCGCCGCCCTCACACCCCTGCGCAACAGCCCGACCATCCAGTACCTCGGCACCCGCATGCCCGCCGGCGTCATGCTGATCCTGGTCGTCTACTGCCTGCGCGACCTCCCGCTCACCCACACGCGCTCCCTGGGCCCGTCGGCCGCCCTGGCCGTGACCATCGGCCTGCACGTGTGGCGCCGCAACGCACCGCTGAGCATCCTCGGCGGCACAGCCGTCCACGTGGTTCTGGTCGGCACCGTCTTCACCCGCTGAGCCGCCTGACGAAAACCCGGCGCCGTCGCTTCTCGCGAAGAACGCCCACGGTGCGGACGGCGGGGAAGCGCGGCAGGCCACGTCGACGGGCTCCCACGCCGTGTCGAGACACGTCGGTAGACGTCAGGCTCAGCTGCACGATCCGTACGGGCCGTTTCGCGGCGGGCGGTGGGCACGTGCCGGACGTGGCCGGGAGCCGCAGGTCTGTTCCCGTCGACATACGATCCCGTCGTGCCGTGCGGCCAAGCCCGTGACGGCGAGTTCCTTGAACTTGGCGAGCTCGGCTGCGGTCGCGTCCCGCTGGGTCAGGCGTTCTTTGAGCTCCGCGACCTTGTCCTTGAGCCGTTCGATCTGCGCGATCCGCAGGTCGACGACCTCTCCAGCCTCCCGCAGAGCACGAAGGGCCGCTCGAAGTCTCCGACCAGGTGCCGGTAGGCGCCTCACGGTCCTTGATCTGCTCGGTCGACCGCTTCGCCCGTCTGCTCCCGGTCGTGCTCGCCCACATCCCCGGGCGTACGTCCTGCGGCCATCCGCCGAATGCCACGCCGGACCCTCGACCAACGCGCCCGGCGGCGTCGCGCCCGCTGGTCCTGGACGGGGCGGCTCGCGAGGCATGGCCCTATCGGGCGGCCGTCGACCGCAGCGTCCGGTGGCGCGGGCGACGTGGCGTGTCGGCGGGCGTGTCCACTCGTGTCCCGGTCCGCGTCGCCGTGCGGCCGCGTCCGTATGCCCGCCCCGGTGTCGAATTGCACGTCTGCCCCGGGGTTTTCGGGGTAGACGATCGGCCAGGAATCGGGGGTGTCGGAGGGGCGGGGCGACATGGGGCGTACCAGGGACGGCGGGAGTCGGCGGTCGTCGTCGGGGGTGGTGGTTTCGGCGTCGGCGGTGTTCGGGGAGGGTGAGAGCGTCTCCCTCGCCCGCGGTCTGGTCCGCGGGTTTCTTCGCGACGTGCAGGGCGAGCACGGGCTGCCGGTGTCCGAACGCGTGTGGGACACGGTGCAGTTGGTGGTGAGCGAGCTGGTGACGAACGCCCGCAGACACGCGCCGGGCGCGTGCCTGTTGACGTTGGAGGTGCGCGGCGGCGCGGTCGAGGTGAGCGTGTGGGACGGCGACCCGACGCCGCCGACGATCCTCCCGCACGATCCGGACCGGCTCGGTCGGCACGGTCTGGAGATCGTGATGGCGCTGTGTCGAAGCTTCGCGGTGCACCGTGAAACGGTGGGCAAGCGGATCAGCGCGTGCGTCGTACTGGCCGACGATCCCGGCGGTCACGTCGCCGGCCGAAGACCGTGACAGCCCACCGCATCCTTGTGGCCGTCGAGGGAACGGCGCCTGTCCCGCGAACTCGACGCGGTCACCACGGCACCACCCGATGATCCGCGCGACGAACCGGAACGACTCCGACCGCGCGTGCGGTCGGAGTCGTTCCCCTCCCCGTCACGGGGCACAGCCCGCACACCACGCCGCGAGGCGACCTTCCGTGAGCTGGACCGCATGGCGCAGCAGCTGATGGGAACGGGCACCTGGTCGAAGCCGTCGGTGATGCCGATGGACGCCTACCGGGAGGGCGAAGAGTACGTGGTGGCCTTCGACCTCCCTGGCGTGAGCGCGGAGGCGATCGACATCGACGTCGAGCGGAACATGCTGACCGTCAAGGCCGAGCGCCGGCCGGTTGTGAAGGCCGACGACGTGAAGGTGGAGCTGTCCGAGCGGCCGCTGGGTGTCTTCTCCCGCCAGATCGTGCTCGCTACACCCTGGACACCGAGCGCATCCAGGCCGACTACAACGCGGGCGTGCTCACCCTGCGCATCCCGATCGCCGAGCGCGCCAAGCCCCGCAAGATCTCCATCGGCGTCGACCCCGGCCGCAAGGAGACCTCCGGCTGATACCGGCCGGATCGGTGCGGAGGACGGACACCCGATCTCCCCCCGCCCTCCGCACCCCATGGACAGCCCTCCTCGGTCGCCCCCGGGCCCACCCGACCAACATCGGGGTGCCGTACCCGGCTCCCTGACGACTCCGTGAAAGGCATGCACCGCAGTGATCTCCGACGTGCGCGTACGCCTGAGCACCGGCAGCCGTACTCGACGGCGTACGAGCAGATGCTGGAGAAGGTCCGCTACGAAGGCGCCTACCCCACCCGCGAGCGGGCCGACGAAGCCGCCCGCCTGGTACGCGCGGGGCTCGGGTGTCAGTTGACCGGCGACGAACGCGTCGACCTTGCCGACCGCCTGCCCCCGGAGGCGGCACGTGTGCTGACCGCACAGATCCCCGACCCCCGGCCCCTGCTTCGTTAAGGACCTCGCCGCCCGCTCCGGCGCCTCCGACCACTGCCGCCGGGCGTGTCAGTTTCTTTGTGCCGGCCCTGAGGTGGTGGCCACTGAACGCCGATGCGGCGCAGTCGGTACCGCGGCCCCGGCGATCGTTTCGGGTGGCTACAGGAACCGTCTGATGGGGACGACCGCCGCTTCCCGCAGGCGTTGCCCGGGGGCCCGACGCCGCCAGCGGTCCGGGTCGATGGTCACGCTGTGTTCGAGGTCCGCGTCGTAGTCCCGGTCCAGTTCCGCGGTGAAGGTCTCGTCCAGGACGGCGAGCATGACTTCCTCGTCGTGGTCCATGGAGCGGCGGTTGAAGTTGGTCGAGCCGATCAGCGACGCCACTCCGTCCACGGTCATGATCTTGGCGTGCATCATGGTCGGTTGGTACTGGCGGATGAATACGCCCGCTTCGAGGAGTCGGGTGTAGTGGTGCTGTCCGGCGAGTTGGCAGGCGCGTTGGTCGGTGTGGGGGCCGGGGAGCAGGATTTCCACCGTGACGCCGCGGCGGGCGGTGGCGCACAGCAGGTCGACGAAGTAGGTGTCCGGGGCGAAGTAGGCGGTGGCCAGGCGGAAACGTTGTTCGGCGGAGGTGAGCATGACGCGGATGAGGGTCTGCATGTCCTGCCATCCGACGCCGGCCGAACCGCGCACGACCTGGACGATCGAGGTCCCGACCTGGTCGTGTCCGGTGAAGCGGTCGCGGTCGTCGAAGAGTTCGTCGTGGCATTCGGCCCAGTTCTGTGCGAACGCGGCGGCGATCCCGTCCACGGCCGGGCCCCGGACCTTGACGTGGGTGTCGCGCCACTCGTCGGGGTTGCGGGCGTCGCCGCACCATTCCTGGGCGATGCCGACGCCGCCGGTGAAGGCGGTGTGCTCGTCGACGACGAGGGCCTTGCGGTGGCAGCGATGGTTCTGTTTGAACGGCGACAGCCACAACGGTTTGCGGAACCAGGCCACTTGTACACCGGCGTCGTCCATGACGTCGAGGAGGTCCCGCTCGATCTCCTTGGCGCCGAAGCCGTCGAGGAGCAACCTCACCCGCACGCCGGCCCTGGCCCGGTCGGCGAGCGCGGCGGCGAAGTCGCGGGCGATCCGACCTCGCCAGTAGACGAAGGTCATCATGTCGACGGTGTGCTCGGCGCCGCGTATCGCGTCGAGCATGGCGGGGAAGATCGCATCACCGTTGCGCAAGGGTACGAGTTCGTTGCCTTCGGTGGCCGCCATGCCCAGCAGGCGCTCCAGTCGCCGACGCAGGCGCTGTTTGCGGGCCGGTATATCGCCCCGGGCCGTCGCGTCGGTGCCGTCGGCGTGTTCCGTGTTCTCCCGAGTGCTCATGCGGCACCTTCCGACGATGGGGATGGCGAGCACGTCGGTCATCCGCGGACAGATCAGCAGCGGGGCGATGGTGCCCGTGTTCTTCGCAACGACTCGGCCGATGCGGTGCGCGGGCAAGGTCCGCCACCTGCGGTGGCGAACGAGGCGGCGCGGTCGTTCGCCGGGCAGCCACACTCCTCGATCGGGTTTCAGTCGGCGAGGAGTTCGGTCCGCAGCCTGGTCAGGGTGCGGGCGAGCAGGCGGGAGACGTGCATCTGGGAGACGCCGAGGTGTTCGCCGATCTGGGCTTGGGTGAGTTCCCGACCGAAGCGCATCGACAGGATGTCGCGGTCGCGCTGTGGCAGGGCTGCGATCAGGGGCCTGAGCGCGTGCAGGTTCTCGGCCAGTTCGTAGCCGGGGTCGACGAACGAGGCACGGCCCGAGGGGACCTCGGCGGGGCCGTCGTCGCCGGCGGGAGCGTCCAGGGAGGCGGCCGAATAGCCCGCGGCGGCGGTGAGCCCCTCGACGACGTCCTCGACGGCGAGGCCGAGCTTGTCGGCGAGTTCGGCCGAGGTGGGCCGGCGATCGTGCGCCGCGGTGAACGCGTCGCGGGCCCTGGCCAACTCCAGGCGCAGTTCCTGCAGGCGTCGGGGGACGTGGACGGCCCAGGAGGTGTCGCGGAAGAAGCGCTTGATCTCGCCGGAGATGGTGGGCACGGCGAACGTGGGGAACTCGACGTCGAAGGCGGGGTCGAAACGGTCGATGGCCTTGATCAGGCCGATCGTGCCGACCTGGACCATCTCCTCGGAGGTCTCCGGACGCGACCGGAAGCGGCCCGCGACGAACCGCACGAGCGGGATGTTCAGTTCGATCAGGGTGTTGCGCACGTACTGGTATTCGTGCGTGCCCTCCTGGAGCACCCGCAGCCGGTCGAACAGCACCTTCGACATCGCCCGCGCGTCGGTCGCCGTGACGCTGCCCGGGTCGTCGACGATCGGCAGATCGGCGAGCGCGCCGCCTTCGGCGGCGGCCGCGGTCGCTTCGGGGGCCAGGAAGGCGGTCGCGGGGGTGTGGTTCATGTCGGCGTCCTCCTGTTTCGGTTCGGCTGTGGGCCGCAGCATTGTGCCCCACCCCGAGGGGAGTACACCCGATCGGGGACGGGATTTCGCAGGATTCCGCGACGGCGGTGACGCGTCCTTCCTCCCGCCGGGGTCGTCCTCCGAAATGCGGCGCTCTCGGGGCCGGGGGCCCATCCACTCGATCGGACGACGCGTAAGGCGCCGGACGCCGGGCAGGTGTGCGGGCACGGCGTCGCCGGCCCGGGAAGGACCGCCCATGGTGTACGAACGGGCTGGTCACAGTCCCTGCGGTGGATTCGTGGTCCCCCGCACCGGTGAACCGTCGGGACGACGACGCGGGCGAATCGTTCGTGCCGGTATGCCGAGGCTGTCCCGCGATACCGTCCGCCGTCCGTCCACGTGCCCGTGAGGAAGGTCATGCATCGACGTCGTCGTTCCCTCCTCCGGTGGCGCGTGCCGCGACGGATCGGGGCTTCCGCCCGGGCCCGTACGGCTGTGGGGGCCGCCCTCGCCGACTGGGGTTGGGACGGGGACGGCGTGGCCGCGGCCGTCCTGGTCCTGTCGGAACTGTTGACCAACGCACAACTGCACACCGACGGGGACGTGGTCCTGGCCGTGCGCCGGACCGGGCGCGGGGCGCGGTTGTCGGTCACCGACACCGATCCCCGGATGCCGACGCGCCGCGACACCGGTTCCGAACACGAGGGCGGCTTCGGCCTGCACATCCTCGACACGCTCACCACCGACTGGGGCGTTCGGGCGCGCCGGGCAGGCAAGACCGTCTGGGCCGACATCGACGGCCCCGCCCCGGCGAGAGCCGTGGTCCCGGTGCCGGTGCGCGCCCGATCCGGGGCCGCCTCGATCCGTGCGGCCCTTCATCGCGTACGCCGGGCGGGACTGGCGGGCTTGGCCGCGGCCCGCCGAGGAGCCCGACCGCCTCGATCGCAGGTGTGGGTGTGGCGGCGGGTCGGCGCGATCGGGTCGTCGGTGCGCGCGGGCACGACACCCCTGACGCGGCGGATCCGGCGGATGCGGCGCGGGAGTTCCCACGTGATGCTTGTGCACGCCTTCGCCGCGGCCTGATGCCGCACGAACACCGGGCTGTCCCCGGACTCGCCGCGGTCAGGCGCCGTGCCATTGCAGGAGCAGGATGGTGGCGTCGTCCTGGAGGCGGTCGTGGTGGTATTCGCGGATCGCTCGGATGAGCCGGCGCAGGGTTTCGGGGGCGGGGAGGCCGTCCGCTATGTGGCGGATGACGAAGTCGACGAACCGGTCCAGTCCGAAGATCTCGCCCCGGGGATTGCGGGCGTCGGTCACGCCGTCGGTGTAGAGCAGGAGCCAGTCGCCGGGTTCGAGCTGCTCGTCGTACAACCTGACGGGCAGGCCCATGTCCGTGCCCATCGGGTGGGCGGGCGGGCGTTCCAGGGTGGCGACCCATTGACCGTTGCGGATCACGATCGGTGGGTGGTGGCCGCGGTTGACCCAGGTCAGGGCGCCGGTGAGCAGGTCGAGTTCGGCGATGATCGCGGTGGCGTAGCGGCTGCGGCCGAACTGTTCCACGAGCGCGGCCTCGATCGCCTCGCTGGTTTCGACCAGGCCCACGCCGTGGCGGCGGCTGCTGCGGCAGCCGGCCAGGGCGAGGGCGACGGTGAGGCCGGCGGAGGTGTCGTGGCCCATGGCGTCGAAGACGGCCAGGTGGGCGGTGTTCCCGTCGACGGCGTACTCGTACGCGTCGCCGCCCATCTCGTACGCCGGTTCCATGGCCGCGCTGACGGTGGCCTGTGCGCCGGCGAAGGAACCGGGCGGCATCAGGGTCCACTGCATCTCCGCGGCCAGGCCCATCGAACGGGTGCGGACCAGGCGTTCGTAGGTGTCGCTGTAGGCGCGTTTGCTCACCAGGAGCAGCCCCACCAGGAGCGCGAGGTCGAGCGCCCTGTCGAGGACGGTGTCGTCGGTGTCGTCGGTTTCCAGGCCCAGGACGCCCAGGCGTTCGGCGCCGTCCACGAGGGGCAGCCACAATCGCCTGGTGGGCGCTTCGCCGGACTCGACGTCGTCCGCGCCCGCCGGCGACTCGACGGGTTCGACGCTCTGGAAGGCGCGGCCGGCCAGCGTGGCATCGACGCGAAGCTCCGCCTCGGGGACCGCGTCCGCTTCCCCCGCGTGCTCCCTTCTGCCGGGGACCAGACGGAGCAGCTGTTGTTGCACGTCCACGAGGTAGACCAGCGGGCGGGTCAGACCCAGCGGTCGGGCGTGCGCGGCGATCAGGTCCGGGAGATCCTCCAGGACCGCGTGGCGACTCGCCCGGAGCAGACCACCCGTCGTGACCGCATCGTTCGCAAGAGGCTTCACACGGCATCCTGTCCTGATTCGAGACCCGCGTCTCCAACGGTCGATCACGACGACGCCGGACGACCCGATGCCGCCGGGCAGCATCCGAAAGTAACAGAGACGGCCTCCGTGACTGTCACGACACCCGAGCCCGCCGCCTCCGGCTCGCCGAGGCGGGGGTCGCCTGCGACGGTTCGTTCTCGGGTTCGCGTTCCGACACACGCGTGTAGTCGTGTGCGCCGGCGTGCGTGTCCGACCGTGTCGTCGAGAAGCCGCCGGCCGGTAGGTCCGTGGAGGTCGGCGAGGCGTGTGGCGCTGTTCGTCAGGCAGCTCGCGAGGTCGCGCAGGTGAGACTTGTGGTACGAGTCGGTCGTCCCGACCGAGATCGTCCATGACAGCGACGGCCGGGAGCAATGCTCCGCCGCCGCGACCGGTCGATTCGCCGGGGCGGTCATGCCTCCGGGCCCTTCGTCGCTGTCTCCGATCGTCGACCGGTCCCGCGGCCCGAGTAGGTGTCCTCGTCGCGGGCTCCGCCCCGTTCCCGGCAGGGGTTGCCGCCGGTGAGGAGGACCGCGGTGGGTTCTCGGTGAGAAGCGGCGGTTTCGGCGGCGATCCGCACCGGGGGCGCGTGCCCGTGGCGGCGCCGCGCTCGGTGTCCTCGGCGGATCAGGGGCCTTCGTGTGGGCGGGTCTCGTTGGCGTCGCGCAGTTCGGCGTTCAGGCGCAGGGCTTCTTCGAGTTGGTCCTCGAGGATGACGATGCGGCAGGCGGCGTCGACGGCGGTGCCCTGGTCGACGAGTTCGCGGGCGCGCTGGGCGATGCGCAACTGGTAGCGGGAGTAGCGGCGGTGGCCGCCTTGGGAACGCAGGGGGGTGATCAGGCCGTACTCGCCGATCGCGCGCAGGAAGCCCTGGGAGGCGCCGATCAGTTCGGCCGCGCGGCCCATGGTGTAGGCGGGGTAGTCGTCGTCGTCGAGCCTGTCGGGCTTGGCTGGGGTCGAGCCGGAATCGGGGGCCATCGGCGCCTCTCTTGAGTTCACATTCGTCAAAGTCGTCGGGAAACGCGTCGAGGGGCCCTGGTGCCGTACGGCACCAGGGCCCCGAAAGAAATCCACACCATCCACCGACACCGACGTGTCGGCTACCTGTTCCGCATCCGCCTTATGCGACGGGGCTGCGGGGATCGCAATTGCGTGACCGCGGACCACCTTTCGTACCGGTGTTCTCGACGGATCCCGCTCGGCCGAACAACCGCGCCGAGCGGGCGATCCGGATGGCGTTCACTCCTTCCTTTCCTGCCTTGTGCAACGTCTACTGCCACTGCGGGTACAACCGAACTGCAGGTACTGCCGGGTTACCGCTCGTCCTGCACGGCGGCCCCGTGGGCCGCCCTCAGTTTCTCCTCGGCCCGACAACCAGCCTCCGAAACCCTTCGCCGAACAACACACGGCCTCGGGACTCTGCTGTCGAACCCTCAACAACGCGCGCCGGTTCGTCTCTGTCGCGCCTCACTGATTCGCTGGGCTACGAGAGAAAACATACTCACCGACTCCCGCGATGTCTACTACAGGTATGACAGATTTTCCGACATCGCCGGGTGCGAAAATGGCCCCCGGTCGCGATTGGTCTCTTGTCGTTCCGGAGCCCCGTCGGTGCGACTCCTCGTCCCCTTCGGGACCCGAGGGCCGCCGGATGTTGCGACCGATGCACTCGACGCACACGCATGCCGCCCCCGAGTCGGCCGCCCGGACGCGGGGGGTGCCTCCATGTCATTCGTCAAGCGTGAGCGGGTCGTGCTGCGACCGGTTCGGCCGGGCGTATTCGTCGAACGCGCCGTCCCTGAGCATGGCGAACAGGACACCGATGCGCCGGCGTGCGAGGCGGAGGAGGGCCTGGGTGCGGGTCTTGCCGCGGGCTCTGCATCGGTCGTAGTAGGTGCGGGAGACGGGGTCGTTCAGGACCGCGAACGCCGAAGGGAACGTCGCTCGTTTCAGGAGTCGGTTGCCCGTCCTGGGGGCGTGCTCGCCGTGGATGGAGGCCCCGGAGGATTTCGTCGCGGGGGCCAGGCCCGCGTAGGAGGCCGGGTGGGCGGCGGTGGGGAACGAGGTTGCGTCGCCGATGGTCACCAGGAGGGTGGCTGCGGTCCTGACGCCGACTCCGGGCATCGGGATCAGGACCTCGGAAAGAGGGTGGGCCTCCGGGAACTCGCCGATCTGCGCCCCCACGTTCCGTCGTTGCTCCTGGACGGCGGTGAGCGAAGGTGCGAGGGAGGGGACGACCGTGTCGAGGGTGGTGGTGCCGGGGACGACGACGGTCTGTTCGTCGAGCGCGTCGAAGACGTCGTTCACCAGGCATTCGGCCATGCGCGGGGCCTTCGGGCGTATCAGGGCCGCGAGTCTGCGGCGGCCGGCCCTGCGCAGGGCGGCGGGCGAGCCGTGTCGCTCCAGGAGGTGGTGACGGCCGGGTGGTCCAGGCGGGGGCCGAGGACGCGTTCGAGCGAGGGGTGGAACCGGGTCAGGAGGCCGCGGATGCGGTTGCTGGTGCGGGTAGCCTCGCCGGCGAGGTCCTGGTCGAAGCCCGTCGGCACCGTGAGCTGGGCGATGGCCTCGTCGGCAACGTCGAGGGCGCGGGTCTTCGCCTTCGACGAGTTCGGCCCGCCGGGGATCCGGCCCACCGCGGGCTCGGGCCGGGCGAAACGGGAGCATCCCGACCGGGTGCCGGCCACCTACCACCGCACCCACGGAGTCCGGTACTTCCACGGCTGCTACTCGGTGGGCGACGATCGCCTGTGGGGTGTGAAGCGGCGAAGGAAGGGAGCCGTGAACACGCCGGCCGCGTTGAAATCGATCCGTGCCGCCCGGCCCGACGGCGCCCCGATCTACGTGATCCCGGACAACTTGTCCGCCCACCAGGGCGCCGACATCCGTCGCTGGGCGGAGAAGTACAAGGTCGAGTTGTGCTTCAGCCCGACCTACGCCTCGTGGGCGAACCCGATCGAAGCGCACTTCGGACCGCTGCGGCAGTTCACCATCGCCAATTCGAAACACCCCAACCACACCGTGCGGACCCGGGCCCTGCACGCCTACCTCCGGTGGCGCAACATCAACGCCCGTCACCGCGACGTCCTGGTCGCCGAACGCAGGGAACGCGCCCGTATCCGCAGTGAGAAAGGCGTCCGCTGGGGCGGCCGGCCCGCTCTCGCCGCATGACCGGGCAACCCTGGCGAATGTTCCGGGTCACAGCACGACCTCCGCCCGCGGATCCGTCCGGGCTACTTGACCAGCCGGAAGGCGGGGTGCCCAACCCAGGCCCGCAGGAACTCCGACGTTCCCAGCGCCATCCAGTCGTCGTCCGCGATCCCCACCGCCCCCGGAAGGCCGGCGACGACCTACGCCTGTCCGTCCAGCAGTTCGGCTTTGGCCACGCCTCCGATGACGTCCATGACAGCGGCGGTCAGCAGGGCCGTGGTCACATGGTCGATCTCGCGATTACAGCAGGCGCTGACATTGACGGCATGGGTCGGTCTGAAGCCGAGGATGGCCTCCACCTCGGGCTCGTCCGCGTGCTCGGCTTCGAAGGTGCTCTCGTCGCCGACGCCCGGCCCCATCAAGTAGACCAGGAAGGGCCGACGCCAGTCCTCGCGCCGCGGATTGAATCCCACCAGGGCTGTGAGCTCCTCTTCCGCGATGGTGTTGCCGAGGAGGGGAAGCGGGAACGGCTTTCGCCAGTCCTTCTCTCGCCCGTCCTCGACGCCCAGTCGCTCTGCGGGCACATTGACGTCGAAGAACCCGGGCCGCTTCTCGGCGAAGTGGGAGGACAGCCCCACCATCAACGCACGGAACTCCCGCAGCGCAGCCGGGGAGAGCGGCTCCGCCAACTCGATCACCAACGTCGGACCAGACATGCTGGGAGCCTAATTTGATCGGCTCCGCGACCGCTCAAATTCTTCCCACACCCATCCAGCCGGTCCGAACACCAACGCCGCCACCCCGGCGAACCCATGCGGTCAGAGCACTGGCTCTAGAGGCGGACGACGACCAGGGCGGTGTCGTCGGTGTTCCCGCCGGAAGGGGTCAGTTCGGCCAGCAGGTTGTCGGCGAGGACTTCGGGGTCGGCGCCGCGGTGACGGGTCAGGCAGCGGGCGAGCCGCTTCATGCCGTCGTCGATGTCCTCGTGGCGGCGTTCGATCAGTCCGTCGGTGTACAGGACCAGGGTGGTGCCGTCGACGAACCCGGTGGTGGCCTCGAGGCGCGGGAAGTGTTCGGGGCGGGCACCCAGCGGCGGGTCGGTGGCCCCGTCCAGGAACCCGACGGCGCCGTCCGGGCGGACCAGGGCCGCGGGCGGGTGCCCGGCGCTGCTGTAGGCGAGGGTGTGCCGGTCGAAGTCGACGACGATCTGCACGGCGGTGCTCGATTCGGCGCCGGCGACCGAGCGGGCGTACAGGCCGAGCGCGTCGAGGGCTGCCGACGGCGCGCCGGCGGCCCGCACCGCGGCGCTGAGCGCGCTGCGCAGTTGTCCCATGACGCAGGCCGCGGGCAGCCCGTGCCCCACGACGTCGCCGACGGCCACGGCGACGCGGTTGCCGGGCAACTCGGCCAGGTCGTACCAGTCGCCGCACACGTTCAGCGCCCCGACCGCGGGCCGATAGCGGACCGCGGCGCGGTGACGGGCCAACTCCGCGGGCGCGGGCAACATCGCGGCTTGCAGGGCGAGGGCGACCTCGCGGTCACGGGCGTGCGCCCACCGCAGCCGCTCGTTGGCCTCCTGGAGTTCCCTCGAGCGCGTGTACAACTCGGCTTCCAGCACCTGCGCCCAACCCCCGCGATCCTGCGGACGGCGGGCGCGGATGAGCTCGGTGATCTCCTCCACCTTGAGCACGACCAACGCCACGCGGCCGTCCGGGCCGAACACAGGGCTGCAGACCGGGCTCCAGAAGCGCTCCTCCCACTCGCCGGGCCGGTCGCGGTACTCGACGTCGTAGCGCTGCAGCGCCATCGTGTCGCGCTCCCCGGTGGAGACCACCCGGCGCAGCGATGCCGCCAGATTGCGCGCACCGGTTGCGTTGGGATCGTTGGGATTGTCGGGGAAAACATCGAACAGGTAACGACCCACCACCTGCTCGCGGGTACGGCCCGTAACGCTCAGGTAGGTCTCGTTCGCGGCGAGAAACCTCAATTCGGTGGTGAGCAGCGCGACCGCGCCCGGCAGAGCCTGGAACACCGCCTCGAAGTCGATCCCGGAATGTCCCACGACGTTTCCTGCCCGCGACCCCGTTTCCATCTTGTCTCCACGATAGGTCACGCCCGCGTGGAGACGCTCTCCGAATATCAGTGGGTCCGGGACGCGGCCGCACCGGTATCGACGACGGTTGTGTCGTCTCGGTGGGGTTGCTGTGGGTCGTTGGTCGTTGGTCGGTGGGGTCTTTGAGCTGTGGTGCGGCAAGTTGAGAATTCGTGTGGGGGAGTGGTGTGAATCTGTGAGTTGGGTCGATGACGCGGTGTGGGGTTTCGGGGGTCGTGTGTGCGGGGGTGTTGACCTGTGGTGCGGCATTGCGCGAGCAACCCGGAGGCCGCGAGCGCGTCGTCCCCGTCCAACGAGGCGGCCACCGCCTTCGGCGGGTCGATCAGATCCGGCGGCGTCCGCCCCAACGTGCCGTAGTCGGTGGCGGCGGACGCGGTCCACGCGTAGTGCGCGCCGATCCGCAACCGACCCGGAGCCGCCGGAACCGTCGGCGCGGGCGGGGTGTGCGCGTAGGGCGACCCGGGCCGCAACACCATTGACACGTAAGCCGGTTCGGCCGCGTCCGCGTTGGGTTCGGCGGTTTCGGATCAGGGCGGGCCGCCCGTGATGTCCCACACCCCCGACACCGTTTCCGCGATCCCCGGCCCGAACCGCGCGCCCGGGGTGGGTGCGGTTCCACGCCACCACCTTCGCCGGGCTCGATCTGGACCTGACGGTCAACCAGGGCTGGGACCTCGCCGACGACCTGGGCGCGATCCTCGCCCGCCGCCCCGCCCCCACCTCCCGCCCACCGGCGAGCCCCGTGACGGCATCCCGCCCGCCCGTGCCCCACCCGGCCATCGTCCCGGCCGAGCGGCGGGCGGCCGTGGCGCCGAAGGGCCGTGGCGCCGGGGGTTTTGCGCACCGGAGACGCGACCGCGGACCCCGAACTCGCCGGCGTCGCGTCGGCATCGCCGCCCGAGCGCGGGCGTGGAAGGGCGTCGCGGCCGTAGGAGGCGGCGCCCTCGACGACATGCGCCGGGCGTTCGCCCCGGATGTCGTCAATGCGGGCGACGGTGAATGGACGCTCATGGCGCCGGAGGAACCCACCGACCGCGAACTCCCGGGCAGATGCCTGCTCCGTTGGGCACGCACCGGGCTCGCGTCGACCGCCCTCGTGTCGACCACGCTGGTGACCGGCGCCAACGTCTCGGACTCTCCCTGGGGCGGTCGGTCGTTCCAGTCGGCGTGCTCACCTGGTTCCTGACCGACGCCCTCGTCTCGCGCGGCACCGAATGCTTCGGCAATTCTCAACGCGCGTCGTCGACGAGCGGCGAACCAATCGGCAGGGGCCCGCGAGAAGCCTCGACGACGACCGTCGTATCCGTACGGTGACGTATGGCGGTCGTGATCGTCGCACCGTCCGGCGATACCGACCGGCCCGATCCGGGTGCGCCCGTTTGGCGGGTGCGCGGAATGGGGGTGCGGATGAAGGCCCGGCGACAAGGTGAGGGCGACAGAGGACCTCGACGGGTGGATACAGACGGCCGTGCCCAAGGACTCGGTCGGATTCCTCACCCCGCCGCGTTCGAGCGCCTGGACGTGACGTGCACCGTAGCGGGCGTCCTGGGCGGCATCCGACAGGCCGAAGTGGCCGTGCTGGGCCCGGATCGCCCCGACCATCTGACCGGAAGCGGGGGAGCCGCGGGGGAGCGGCTTGTCCCCCGGGGCGCCGCGTCCGGCGGTGGTGCGGGTCACCCGGCGCCCGCACCGCGGGCCACCCGCGTCCGCGGCGCGGGTGCTTCTCCCGCTCGGGGCTGTGAGGGAGCGCCCCGGCCCGCGCGTGGGGGTATGCGCAGTTCCGGGCGCTCAGCGCGATGCGCTGCCCCGTGACCGGGCTCAGCGGGTCGGCGCGGAGCGGATCCGCCGTCGGCCGGTCGAATTCGGGGATGTTTCCATCGCCGGAGGAGACCGTCAGTTGGTGGCGAGAAGGTGCTCCAGCCAGTTGTGGCGTGCCGCGACGGCGGCCTTGCTGATCCGCGCCTCGGGGGCTTTCCGGTCGAAACCGTGGATTCCGCCCGGCCACACGTGCAGCTCGGCTTGGCCGCCGGCCTGCCAGATCCGGTCGGCGTAGGCGAGGATCTCGTCGCGCAGACACTCGGCGGAGCCGACGTCCAGGAATGTGGGCGGCAGGCCGGCCAGGTCGGTGGCGCGGGCGGGCGCAGCGTACTGCGGCACGTCCGCTCCGCCCTGGGCGTCGCCGAGCAGCGAGCTCCAGGCGAATCCGTTACGGCTGCGGTCGTAGAGTTCGACATCGTCCATCTGCAGGGCCGAGGCGCTGTCGTTGCGGTCGTCGAGCAGGGGGGCGGTCAGCAGCTGGCCGAGGAGGCGGGGACCGCCCTTGTCGCGCACGGTCAAGGCGAGCGCGGCGCCGAGGCCGCCGCCGGCGCTGAAGCCCGTGACGACGATGCGCTCCGAATCGATGCCGAGCTCGTCTGCGTGGTCGGCGACCCACAGCAGACCCGCGTAGGCGTCGTTGATCTGGGCGGGGTAGGGGTGTTCGGGCGCGAGCCGGTAGCCGACCGAGATCAGCGTGGCCCCGAACCGCTCGGCGGTCTCGAGTATTTGGTCGAGTCCGGTGCGGTGATCGCCACCGTAGAAGCCGCCGCCGTGTATGAAGTAGAGTGCCGGCCGCGATGCGGGCGCGCCGGGGGGTGTGCACACCAGCAGCGGGATCTCGGGAGCGCCGTCCAGGCCGGGCGCCGAGGGCTGGGAGACGGTGAAGCGCCTGCCGTGGCCGAGGTCTTCGAGCGCCGCCACTTCGGCGTCGGCCTCCGCGCGGATGACCGAGAGCTTTTCGAGGCTCATCGGCGCCGAGTCCGGTTCCTCCGCCAGGTAGGCGTCGTAGGCGACCCGAAGTTCGGGGTCGAGGGGAACGGGAGCAGTGGGCACGGTCTTTCCAGGTTCAAGATCCACATGCGGACGTTAGTGGCCCTGTTCCTTTCGCACCATTCGATTTTCGATATCGCGCCGATCGCGCGGCAGGGCCGAGCGGATCAGCGGCGCGGGTCGGGCGTGGGCACTCGACGAGTCTCACCGAAGGCTCGCCCGAGTCGCCTGTGCGGTCCGCAGACGCCCGGCGAACACCTCGGGTATCGCCACGGCCATGGGGCGATAGACCTCGATGGCTTCTTCGATCGCGGCCAGGCCCTCGTCCTGCCGACCCACTTCCCCGAGTCGGATCGACAGGTTGTGCACCGACATGGCGAGGTCCGGTTCGTGGGCGGCGGGATCGGCTGCGGCCAGGCGGCGGTAGACCTCGACGGTCTTCGATTGCGGCCAGGCCTTCGTCCCGGCGACCCAACACCCCGTAATCGACCGACAGGTTGTTCAACGAGCCGGCGAGGTTCGACCACGCGGCACAACTACGCGGCGGTGCTCGTTCGGGAGCCTGGCTGCCCGCCCGAGCTGCGTTCCAAAGACCTGCGCAGCCTGCGGCGGCTGCCCGGCTTCGCCGGCACGACGCTCAAACTCCTGGCGACCGCCGCGGCCGTCACCACCCCGCGGGCCTCCGTGGGCTGATCGGGGAGGCTGGACCGGGCGGGGCTGAGCTGGTCGGGTCGGGCTGGACAGGTCGACGCGTGGTCTGCTTGCGTTGCGTGTGTGATCCCTCCGGGTGCGGTCCTCCTGCTCGAGCAGCTGTCACCGGCCGTCGCGGCGGACGTCCTGTCCCGGCTCGCCTCGGACGCCATGGACACGCTGCTCAGCCGGTCACCGCTCACGGCCCCGTTCGTCGCCCGCGTCGTCGCGCACGGGACGCACCGGCAACACCTGGCGATCGTTGCCAATCCCTCGGTCGGCACCGGCATCCGCGAGCGGTTCCTCGACCAAGGCGATCCCGAACTCACGGCAGCCGTCTACCGGTCCCATTCCACGACGCGCGGCCTCCAGCGCCGCGTACGGACGATGCTGCCGCCCGCAAGTCTGCTCCCCGGCCCGCAGGAGCTCGCCGGTTGGCAGGGCGGGCGAATCGAGTACCGGCTCTACCCGTTGGTCGAGTCCGACGACTGCGGGACAGTCGTGGCCGCACTGACGTACTTGGCGCCGTACACCCGGTCGCCAGGCGCGCTCGCGGCGATACTCCGCGGCTACCAGCAGTTGCTGCGGCTGTCCGGCCCGGATGCGGTACGCGACATCGCGGGCATCCGCCCGGACCTGCAACTGCGGCCGCCGCGCGAAAACGTCCCGCCCGAAGTGCACTCGGCGTTCGAGAACCCCACCGATCCAGGGCGCCTCGCCCACGCGCTCGCCCGGCTGGGCAGCACCGAGTACCTGGCGGACCAACTGGCGAACGCGGACCTCTCCAGTACAGACGCGCACTCGCTCCTGATCGCTCCCCGCGACGACGAACTCGACTGGGACATCCTGTCCGAAGGGCTTCCCCCGTCCGCCCGACGGCACTTCGCGTTTCTCTTCGCCCGGGAACCCGGTTGTCCACCGCAGTTGCTCCCCGTGGATCGGCGCGACCGCAAGCCGACGTCCGGCCGTGCCGAGCCTGCGGACCCCGCCGACCGGGCAGGGCTGGACGAACTGATGCGCACCTCCTCGGCGTCCGCACCCCGCGTGCTCGACGCCCTCAGAGCCGGCCTCCTTCCGGCCGCAGACTACGTCGCCCATGGCGCCCCCGCCGCGTACGCCCTGGCCACGCTGCTGACCGGCGGACCAGTCCTGTGCGCGGAAGCGTCCGCCGCACTCACCGAGCCGACCGCCCGCCACCTCGGCGAACACACCGACGCGTGGGTCGCCGCGGTGAAGTTGCTGCCGGACTTCCCCGGCACGACGCACGAACTCCTTGAAAGCGCCGCCGCCATGACCGCCCCATGAAGCCCATCGACCGGCGTCGACCGCCGTGTGGGCGGGGCAGCGCCGCTGAGCCGCCCTTGCCTTGTCTACCTGGGCCTTGACCGCCGCTTCCGGTATCGCCTTGTCACTGCCCAGGGCCATGCCTCGCACGATCACTGCGCCGGTGGGGGCAGCCGTCGGTCGCACGGTGAAGCCGAGGTCGGAAGAGACGACGAATGTGGCGTTGTCGTCGCCGAGGTCCACCTCCTGGCTCTTGGCGACCGTAGAGGTCAGCACCGGACCGGTGCTGTCCCCGGCCCGGCCTTGAAGGACTTCGAACCGCCAGGTCGGGGCGAACCGGGAGACCCCGTCTGCCCTGCGGCACCCGTAGCCCCAGATCCGCCGGAATCGCCTGGCGTCCCGGATGCTCCGGCGTGCCGCCCGTGCCCGACTCCGCGCCGGTCCCGACGGAGGTGCCGCCAGCGCTCGACGACTTGGCGCCTGTGTCCTCCTTCTTGTCGTCGGAGCAGGCCGCGCCAAGAGAAGCAGGGGACGACCGCAAATGCGGTAAGCCGTCCACGTGACGGCGCCCTCCTCGTCCTGGACGAGCCTGCCGCAGCCCTCGACGCCCGCGCCGAACACCACGTCTTCACCCGCCGCGCGCCCTTTGGGGTGCCGGTTTCGGAGGCCAGGCGCGTGGTGGTCTTGTGGGGCAGCCGAGCGCGTCGGCGACGACGGGTAGGGCATGCGGAGGACGTGTCGGCGGATGGCGGCGTCCCGGCCGGCTGCCGCGGGGGTGGTCATGGCCCCGGATCACGTGCGATGGCTCCGACGTGCGAGCCGTGTCGGTGGTGAGGGCTACGGTGCGCTGTCGTGGACGCTGCCGATCTTGACTACCGGGCCCGAACGTTGACGGGCTGTATTCCTCCGCTGCTGGTGGCGCGGCTTCTCGAACTCGGTCATGAGCGGGAAGTGGAGTTCCAAGCCGGCCGCGGGGAGTGGTTCTGCGCGCTGGAGTGGGCACGGCTGCTCGGGCATCGGGGCCGGCGCGCGCAGGCGTTGGAGGTGCTCGCTCCGTACATCGCTACGAACTGGTGGCCGGCGGCCCGAGCCCGGGCGGAGCTGCTGGAGGGCTGGGGCCGGGTGGAGGAGGCGATCGCGTTGTCCCGCCCGTACGCGGAGGCCGGTGACCGGACGGCGTTGGTCTTCTTCGCGCGCCTGCTGGCCCGCCACGACCGCGGCCGCGAGGCATTCATGCTGCTGCGCGCCGGAATCCGGGACCGGTTCGTCGCCGAGTGCCTGGTCGAGGTCGCCGGGACGGCGGGCATGGACGATGAAGCGGCGGCCCTCTTGGAGGCCCGGGTGGAAGGGGCGGTCCCCCGTTGCGACGAACCCGACTGCAACAACCTCCGGATGGAACCGTCCAACGCAGTCGGCCTGCTCGCCACGATCAGGGAACGCCAGGGCCGGATCGAGGAGGCGATCACCCTGCTGCACATCAGCGAGACCACCTCGGTCAACGGCCGTGACCAGCTGGCCGACCTGCTGGCCGGGCACGACCGGATGACGGAACTGCGTGCGTACGCGGCGTCCGAGTACCACGGGCACGCCGCGCAGCGCCTTGCCGAAGTGCTGGAGGAACGCGGCGACGTGGAAGGCGCGATCGCCGCCTACCGCACGTTCGGTGCCACGCCGTCCGCCGCGTGGCGTGTGGCTCTACCGCTGTCCGAACTCCTGCTCCGGCACGGACGGAGTGACGAGGCGATCGAGGTGATGCGCGCGCTCACCGAACACGGCACGGAGGACTGGATCGTCCACACTCTTTGCACCCTGTACGCCGACCACGGCCGGCCCCGGGACGGCCTGGCCCTCCTGGATGCCCTCAAGGCGCGAAGCGGCGGCAGGGAGGACTGGGACCTCTTCCAAATGCGGCTTCCGCTCATGGCCGACTGCGGCCTGCTCGATGAAGCGATCGAGCAGGCACGGGCGCACCCCGAGGGCGACACCTGCTACGCGGCCGCGGCCCTGTCCTACGTGCTCGCCGAAGCCGGCCGCACCGAGGAAGCCGCCGCAGTCCTCGAACAGCACCCGAAACTCAACGGCTCTCTCCGTGCCGAGCGCCTCATCGACCTCGGCCGCATCGAAGACGCTGTACGAGTCCTCCAGCAGCCGATCAGCAAACCGACCACACCCGCCTGGAACGGCGCCCATTCCACCGAACCACCGTTCTGACAACTCGGGCTGGGACGCGCCACGTCTGCACCGTACGTCGCGGGCAGGTTGAGTCGTTGCCCTCGGCGTTTTCGGCCATCCGCTCTATACGGCCTCGGCTGGTGAAGTCGCCCAACCAGGTGTCGTGAGTTCGTCGGGGTTCTTGGAACGCCCCACCTGGCGCCCCCATATCCGCGCTGCGGTGATCGCGAACGCGCGGGTGGGGATGCACCGCACGATGCGCAAACTCGCCGAGACCGCGAACCTGTACCCGTTCGCGAAGTGGCACACGCGGTCACCGAACGCGCGGGAGCGACACACGCGGCATCCGACTCCTGCCCCCACAACGACCCGACGAAGCCGGCGACCGGCAGCCCCAACAGGGAACGCACGGCCCGCACGACCCGCCGCGCGGTGGATGTGGGACCGGCGACCGAGACGACACCCGCCCGCGGTGGCACCATCCGGCCCCGGGTGTGCAAGGTTCCCCGAACGAGACGCGGGTGTGCCCGAACGGGGGTGCCCGGCTGCCACACGGCCGGACGCCCCCCCGCGAACCGGGAGTCCGGGCGGGAGGAGAAGGGGGTTGTCCGACGCGATATTCGACGGGCGTTGCGGCGCTTGGGGCCTCACCCGTCGGCCGCATGGTCCGGGTACCTGGGGCGGGTCGGTCTCGACGCGGGGCCACTGTCCGCGTCGTCTTCCGAGACCTGTGGGATCCCGCCGAGGTCGGCGCCCACCCAGCGTCTGGGTGTCAGGTGGAAGACGACGCGCGGCCCGGGATCGTGGGCGTAGCTCATGCGCACACAGGCGTCGACGAGTTCCGGGGGCAGATAGCGGGACGCGAGGTCGCGGAAGTGTTCCGGATCCGCAGTTGCGCTGTGGGTGACGGGGCCTTCGACGCCGACGTAGCGGGGGGTGGGTTCCATGCGTTGCACCAGCAGGGAAAAGCGACCCGCCGCGCGAATCAGTCCGGCCTTGCGCGAGCGCGGGCTCATCAACACCCGTACCGTTCCGCCGGGTTCGTACAAGTACCAGACCGGCACACCCAACGGCCCCCGATCGCCCGCCTCCACGGACAGCGTCGCGACGTGCGGCTCGGCCAGGAATCGCTCACGCTCCTCGCGGCTCAACCGTTCCGGCACGACACCACCTCTCCTGCGGCCCGCGGCGGCGCCCGGCTCGCAACGACCGGCGGGTGCCCCCGAGACGGGGCCTGGGACGCACGGACGGCGATCCTCGGAGTTTCACCGACCCGTGGTGAGGGCGGCGGAGATCGTCTTCGCGTCCCCGTCGGCGGCGGCCCGGGCCGCCCGGGGCGGGGTGCGCGAGGGATCGGTCGGTGTGGCGTCGGTGGTGGTCATCGCGGTTCTCCGCTCGGTCGGTGACGGTCCCACGGCCAGTGTGGCGGCCGATGTGTCCCTCGGCGCCGAACCGGCCCGTGCTCCGCCCCGATTGCCGGGTCGGGCCACCCGATCGGCGGCCTGCCGCGCGACACGAGCGGTGCACGCGGCGTGGTCCGGGGTCCCGTCGGCCGATCCGGGTGTCCGTCCGGAGCCACCGCATTCGTTCCGTGTACCGGCTCCACAGCGGGTCGGGGGCACGAACCCGGGCGGGCAACCGACAAGGGTCGGCTCCGACCGTGAAGGAACCCAAGGAGGCCGCCCTCCTCGACTACGCGCCCACCTGCGAACACGCCGTCGTCATGCGTGAACTCGCCAAGGAACTCGCCGCGTGAGCGCCGCCCGCGAGGACGTCTCCGCCGGTTTCGGCGACGGCGGTGCCCGTGGCCGGGCGCCGAACGTCGCGACGGCGTCGGGCCGGTTGTTTTTTGGTGTGCCGAGGGCTCGCGATCCCGGGCGGGGACGGTGTCGCGAGCCCGTCGTGCAGGGGTGCTTCGTCGGGCCAGGGGGCGTTGACCGGGACGGGGCGGTGGAATTGGGCGGCCAGTTCCTCCAGGCGGAGTTTGTCTGTGGCGGCCCGGGACAGGGCGGCGACGTCGTCCGCGCCGGACGGGGACGAGGGTTTGGGGTGTTGGACGTAGTAGTGGCTCTGGTAGGGGGTGAAGCCCATGCCGCCGGCCTCGCCGCCGATGGCGGTGCCGTCCTCGCGGACGATCTTGAGTTGGTGGTCGACGGTGTAGGCGGCGCCGCTGCATCCGGCGGGGACGGACAGGTCCGCATTGTCGGTGCGCGACCGCATCTCGGTGACGTTCTTGGCCGAGGAGTAGGCCCCAGCCACCGGCTCAAGAACCGGCTGATCGCGATCGCAGGGGAGGCCACTGGGTGATCGCGATTGCCCCGCCCATGACGGTCGGACGCAGCAGCAAGTGGCACATCACGTTAACCCGCGTTCGGCCCCGGGCCGCCGCATGCCGCCACCACCGCGTGCTCGTCATGACAAGCCGACCACGCGATCCGAGACGGACACCGCCGACGCGGGAGCAGGGCCGTGATTCCGCAACCGGCCGGCCGGGCCGCCAACCGCAAGTCCTGTGCACGGAGCCGCACTCGACCGACGGCATCCTTGATCAGAACGGGGGCGAGGATTCCGACATCAGAGCCTCGAGCCATCTCGTGTACTCGTCCCGACGAGGGCAGGCCGAGACGGAACGGGGCTCCGCCCGGCAGCCGTCCGACGGGCCGTCGGTGACACACAACCCAGCGGGCGCGCCAGTGCCGGCCGGATTCAGGGCGCCAGACAGTTGAGCCAGGCGGCAGTCGGGCAACGCGTCACGGTTGTCCGGATTGCGGAAGGAATACTGGCCATCGTTGACCCGCACCCCGCCCGCGCCGGTGCTCCATCGCGCAGGGCCCGTCATCCCCTGGCGGCGGAGAATCAAGGCGGCAAGTCGGCCGGGCTGCGCGGCGCCGAGACGGTCCCGCAGCACCGCGGCCAGCCGTTTCCCCGCCTCCTGGGGCAGGTCGGCATCGCCCAGTGCGGGCAGCAGCAGAAGAAGCCGGGTGTCGGGGTCAGTGGTCGTTCCGCCGGGCAGAGCGTTGTCGGCCGCTTCGGTCAACTCGGACCAGGACAGGCCCGGACCTCGCCAGTGTCCGGAATCGCGGGCGAGGAACTCGGCCTCCTCCCAGGCGGGGTGGTGGGCCACGTAGTCCACGCTCGCGTCCTCGTAGGCGTTCTCGTAGACCACGTGCAGGCGCACACCGCCGGACAACGGCACAGTGAACACCGGCCGGTCGCCCGCATCCCACAGACGGCGGCCGAACTCCCGCTCGGCGGCGGGATCGTGCTTCCCGAGCCAGGACCGAGGCGCCCCTTCCTGCAGACACGCACTCAGATGCCCCCACCAGAACAGCTCATCCTCAAGCAACTGCGGACGATGCGCGTAGGGACCAGGCTCACGAACGAACAGACGGACCGGATGCAGATCGGGAGGCAGAGGCACCACGGCATGATCGCCGACAGGGCTGACAACAGGAGAAGGCAGGTGCCAGGTCCGGCTGTCCCGATCGATCACCTGTCGCTCGGTGATCACCCGCTGGGCACTCGCCGACGACCAGCGAACCAATGTTATGAAGGAAACGGCCTCGCTCGCGCCGACGCCTGCACGTGACCCTGTTCCTGCCTCTGTATGCGACTCCGTACGCGGGCACCACCCCTGCTCGGCGGCGAGGAGGCCACACGCCGCGCCACGGCGTTCCGCGCCGAGGAGAGGCGCCGCAGCGCCGAACACCACCGGTTCCTCGAGGAGTTCCGGGCACGCATCGCCGCCGAGGACCACGAGGAACGGCTGCGCCGGGCATGGGCGAAGGTCAACGTGCGCGTGCCCTGGCACAAGAGACCGGCCGGCTGGGCGCCCACCGACGAGGAGGCCGCCCGACACCGCCTCGATCCCGACGTGGTGGACGCCCTGCGCGCCGCGGCGGCCCCCACCGCTCCCCGCGGCACGCCCACTCCTGCCGACACCGACCCCACCGACCCGGACCCGGCCCTCGGGGGTGCGTCGCGTTCGGCGCGCCACAGGTCGTGGAACCGCAACACGGTCTCGTCCGGGTCGGGGCGGCGCACCGAGACACCGGCGAGGTGGCGTACGACGGGCTCCTCAGACAGCCCCTCACGACCACCATCGGCTTGGTGGCGCCTGCCGTTGGTCTGCGTGAGCGGCACCGAGCGGCAGCTGTCGCCGCCGGTGTTTGCGATCGAGTCGCCCTCTCGGCGCGAGGAGACCTGCCATCAGCGCACGCACCTACGAGCAGGCCACCACCGCACAGGTCGACAAGCTCGACGCACAACTCGGCCGCGCCGAGGAGTTCGCCGAAACCCTCCGCACCCGACCGGCGCAGTGCAGACCCGCCACAGACCGCTGACCCGACGTCGCGGCGCTCGCCATGCGGCGGACTGGGTGGTTGTAGAGGGCGTCGTCAAGTGTTCCCGTCGGCCGACGGCGCTGTCCCCGCGCGCCAGGTGACCGCCGCACCGGACGCGACGATCAACGTGATACCGGCGAGCGCGGACGGGGGCGGGCCCTCGCCGAGGGCTATGACGCCCACCAGGGTCCCCGCCACAGGATCGAGGGCGAACAGGACTGCCACCACCGTGGCGCCGGCGAGTCTGACGGCGGTGAAGTCGAGAGTGAAGGCCAGAGCCACTCCGAGGACGCCGGACAGGCCGACCAGGGCCCACTGACCTGCCTCCACGCGCGGCACAGCGGGCCCGGAGAAGGGCAACAACAACACCGCCGAAACCGCTACGGACAGGCCGAGACCGTGCAATCCCGTGTCGGCCCGGCCGACTCGCTGCGCGAACACGGTGTAGAGCGCCAACGCGAGTGCCGAGAGCAGCCCGAAACCGATCCCGAGCCACTCGACACCCCCGCCGGGCCGAGTGACCAGCACGACGCCCACCAGGCCGACCAGGGGAAACAACGCGTCACGCCGAGTCCGGACCGACGCGACCGCGACCGCGAACGGCCCCAGGAACAACAAGGCGGCCGCGACGCCGAGCGGCAGCCGGTCCACCGCACCGTAGAACGCCACATTCATGCCGGCCATCGCCGATCCGTACGCGAGGATCCCCGCCCATTCGCCCCGACCACGCCGCCGCACCCTCGGCCGCACCAGCACGCACAGGACGAGCGCGGCGGTCGCCTGACGCAGTCCCGCCACGGCCGGCACGCTCAACGCGCCGAAGAGCCCCGACGACAGCGCGGCCGAGGTCTGCACGCCCAGACAGCTGACGAGCACCAACACGGCGCCGACGAACGGACCCGGCCGAGCGGACACCGACCCCGACCTCCTCGTTCCCGATCCCGACCCGGCTCCTGCTCCCGCGCCTGTTGACGCTCCCGAGGTGCCGGCCATATCCACCCCTCGGCCGGTGCGACGACCCGACCCGACATCGACGCCCTGCCACCGTAACGATCGTTTCAGTGTAACGAGCGTTATGGTACAGGCATGGCACAGGACTCCCGGCCCGACCCCGCCTTCGATCCCGCACCGAAACCCGATGCGCCCCCCAGAACCCGACTGCTCGACGCCGCCGACGAACTCTTCTACCGCGACGGCATCGCTCGAACGAGCGTCGACCGAGTCCTGGAGCAGGCGCACGTCTCGCCCGGCACGCTCTACGCACACTTTGGCGGCAAGGACGGTCTGATCGCCGCCGCGCTGCAACGCCGCCTGGACCGCTGGGACCGGATCTGGCAGGAGGCCGTGAACGCCGCGCAGACCCCCACCGGCAAGCTGCTGGCACTCTTCGACGCCGTCGCCACCTACCGAAACCGCCACGTCCCCGCACGCGGCTGCGCCTTCCTCGCGACGGCCACCGAACTCCCGTCACCGGAGCACCCGGCCCATGCAGTACTCGCCGCGGAGTCGGCGCTGCTCCGCACCAGGCTGACCCTGCTCGCGAACGCGGTCGGCGGCCCGGCCCCCACCGCCCTGGCCGCGGATGTACTGCTCGTGTACGACGGCGCAATGGCCGGCCTGTTGCGCGGGTGGGAAACGGACCCGCTCGCCCACGGCCGAGCCGTGGCGGCCCGACTGATCGCGAACGGCCGCTGATCGCCGTTGTCGCAACGGACAACCCGGCGACGTTCCGCGGCCCCGGCCTACCGTCGTCCGCGTGACCCCTGCACTGGTCCGGTGCCGGACGCGCGGCCGTTCGAGCCGGCCGGTCTGCCGAACCCTGCGGACAGTGGGAACCCCAGCGCATTCGAGTGTGCTCCCATCCTCGTCGGGGAGCGTGCGAGGCCAACTGGGCGTCCCGGCTGCGGGAGACGATGTAGGAGCGAGTGAGGTGGCCCAAGGGAGCGGTGAGCATGTGGACCCGTCTGGTGAAGGACCAGACCGCGAACAGGACCGGCGCGCTGAGCGCGGCCAGATGGACGCGCCGGACGACCCCGGCACCAGTGACGACTGAACCAGGCGCCCCACCGCCGGCCCCACCCATGTCCCCGGCCCCACCCGCACCGCTGCGCCGCGAGGGCCAAGTGCTGGTCCTGTCGGGTCGTTTCGATCCGACGGCGGATCTGGTGGTGGAGGAGTTGAACCGGCGCGCAGTGCCGGTCTTTCGCGCGGACCTGGCCGAGTTCCCGCTCGAGTTGTCCCTGGCCGCGTCGTTCGACGGCACGGCGACCGGCAGTCTGCGCAACGATCGCCGTGAGCTGGACCTCGCCGCGGTGCGTTCGGTGTACTACCGTCGTCCGACCCGGCCGCGTTTCCCGGCCGGCATGTCGCCTCCGGCGCGGCGGGTGGCGGAGCGCGAGGCCCGCCTGGGCTTCGGCGGGCTCCTCGCCGCTCTGCCGTGTCGTTGGCTGCCGCCTCCAGGCCGGGCGGCGGCCGAGTGCGGCCTGAAGGTCCCGCGCACGCTGATCACGAACGACCCGGCCGCCGCGAAGGAGTTCGCGGCCGGGGTCGCGGGCCCGGTGCTGTACAAGCCCTTCAGTCCGGTACGGGGCGTCGTGGGCGGCGCGTCGGTGGCGGTGTACGCGAGCGTCGTCGATCCCGCCGCGCCGGCCGACCCGGCGATCGCCGGCACCGCGCACCTGTTCCAGGCCGCGCCCCCCAAGAGGCGTACGAGTGCCGTCTCACGGTCGTTGCCGGTCGAATCTTCGCTGCGGAGATCCGGCCCGCATCAAAGCCGTGGAAGCCCCCTGATCCGTCAGAGGCTTTGGCGAACCCGGCAACGTGGAGGTGGGTATGTCGACACCGCGCATGCACGCATCGGCGGGTGACATCACGGTGCGTCTGCTTGGGCCTGGTGAGCCACTGACACCACGCACGGTTCGGCCGTCCCCGGCCGGATCGCGGTACTGGACGCCAACGGAGATCCCGCGCGTTGCGCACGCCCGTGCGGCGCGGTCCTCCCGGGCCGGTTCGCGTCGATGTCGAAGGTGTAGGTCGCCGCTCCGGCCGAGTCCAGGTCGGCTCGGGCCACGCTGGTGCGACCCGCCGACCGGCTCTGCGGCGCCACCT
>NZ_JBEXUX010000079.1:0-42271 GCF_040629175.1 Embleya sp. NPDC005971
CGCCGGGATGAACCACCCCCACCAGCCCCGACACCCCCACACCCGACTGACACAACCATGCCGAAACCCGACCGACACACCCCCACAGATCATCAGTCTCTGGCTACGCCGACCAGGCCCATCTCGTGCGGGACTGGCGCGAGTTCACGGGCCGATCGCCGACGGCCTGGCGTCGCAGCGAAGTCCTCCTCGGAGCCGGGTAGCCGCCAACCGTCTGCCCGTCGCGTCGGCTTCTCTTCCCTTTTCTTCAAGACCGCCCGATCGCTGTCATGGACGATCGTCGGCATGAGACTCGTCAACCACGAACGCAATGCCATTGGGACCCGGAGGTGCTCCAGGCCTACAGCGCCGCGGTCGCGGCAGATGGCGCCGAGGGTCGGATGGTGATGATCTTCGACGGCGACGGGCCCGGCGACCATTGGGAGAGCCACCCCGCAGGCGACGAACCGGTCGTTGCCTCAGCGGGTCCGTGACGGTCACCCGCGACGTGGACGGGGTGCCCGACCGCGCTCTGCTCGGGCCGGGCGAGGCCACCATCAACCCGGCCGGGGTATGGCACGTGGTCGACATGAAGGGGCCGACGTCCCTCCCGGCCATCACTGCGACCCTCGGCACCGACCACCGTCCTCGGACCGACACCCGCTCGACCGAACGCGGCGGCACGCCCAGCCCGGAGGAAGCGCCGTGACGACCCGCATCGCGTGCCTCGGCGACAGCCTCACCCGCGCGCGGTTCAGCGTCGAATACCTGGATCATCGGTACGAGGGTCGGCAGCCAACGCCAGAACGTCGCCAAGCGCTGGGGCACGGTCGTCGCCGAGCGCTGGGGCACGTTCCATGAATCCTGGATCGAGCGCGGCACCGGCTCGGCCGGGCTGCCCCGCTGGGCCCACACCAACATCACGGACGTCACGCAGGAGGCCGCGCGCCCGAACGCGTGGCTGGACGAACACGGCGTCCGACAGCGGGCCCAGCACCGACCGCGCGGCCCGCGGCCGGGGTTCGTAGCGGGTGATCCGGCTCGCGATCCGGCCCACGACCATCTCGAACGCCTCCCACCATCGGGCGGGATCCATGCTGTGATCTGGGGCCACCGTCTCATTGTCGGTCCACACGACTCGCGATGATCAACGGTGGCCGTACCGCTTCGCTGTCCCCTGTCAGTCCCGGACACGGCAGAAAGGGGTGTCCTGCCGGGTCCGCAAAGATGCGCAACCCCGCTTGCCGTCACCCTCGTCGAGCAGCGTGGCACCCCGCTCGAGGACGTCCTCCCGAGCTTGTTCCAGGTCCTCGACCCCCGGGTCAAGGTGGAACTGCTGGGGGTGAACGGAGTCCGGCCACCGCGACGGGCGGTGGTCTTCCACACTCTGGAACGCCAGGACGAACCCATCGTCGGTGTGCAATGTCGCCCAGCCCCGGCCGAGGGACCACCGCGGATCCGGCCGGTTCTCCACGCCGCCGAGAAGCGACTGGTAGAACCGGGACAGCTCAACGACATCGACACGGTCCAACACCCCACACTGCAAGCTTGGCGATCACGAAGGGAAGCGCCTCACGACGCCCGATCACGATCTCCCCCCAGGGGTCGCAGGGACGGTCGCGTCGGGACCGGTCGCACGGAACGTCGCGGCGGGCGACGACCGCGGCCGTCGGAACGCATGGTTCCGGCGGCCGCGGTGAACCGTTGCCGGCCGTCCTTGCATGCCGGTTCCGTCCTGTTACCAGGTGCCCGGGGTCGATTGCCACCCTTCCACGAAGCCGCTGAACAGGCCGTCCGGACCGCTGCGGAAGGTGCGGAATCGGGAGGAGCCGTCGGGCAGGTTGTACACGGCTGCGATGTCGGCCCGGCCGTCGTGGTCGACGTCGCCCGACACCGGTCGGGCGTCCTCGCTCCACCAGGTGCCCACGGGCGACTTCCAACTGTTGAGACTGGCGCCGAATCCGCCGTTGGTACCGGCGATGAAGGTGAACAACCCCGACTCGCCGCCGCCGTAGTCGCACATCGTCGCCACGTCCGTGCGGCCGTCGCCGTTGTAGTCGCCGGCCGTGAGCTGCACGCGGGTCCAGTTCCAGTTGCCGGCCGGTACCTGCCAGGAATCGAACGGGATTTGGAAGCCGCCGTCGGGCCTGGAGAGGATGGTGTGCAACGCGACCGCTTCGCCGGTCGCGTTGCCGTATCCGTAGAAGCCCGCGATGTCGTCGCGTCCGTTGCCGTCGAAGTCGCCGCTGACGTACTTGACCCGCTCCGACCACCAGTTGCCCGGCTGCGACCGCCAGCTTTCGAAGGCCGGGTCGAAGATGCCGTTGGGATGGCCGAGGTAGGTGTGCGCGCTGGTCACGCCACCGCCGTGGTTGTAGATCATCGCGACGTCGTCCACGCCGTCGCCGTTGAAGTCGCCGGCCAGCGGAGTGCCTTTCGACCACTCCCAGTTGCCCGGGGCCACGTAGGCGCTTTGCACACCTTCCTCGAACGTTCCGTTGTCGCGGGCGGCGAAGGTGAACCACGCGTTGCTGCCGTTCGGGTACCCGTACATCGCGCCGATGTCGGCCCGGCCGTCACCGTTGAAGTCACCGATCACGTACTTGGCGAAGTTCGATCCGAACCAGCCGATATGGCTGGTCCAGGCCGGATACGGGGCTTCCGGCGTGCCGTTCGCGTTGCCGGAGGAGACCCAGAACGCGGTGGTCTCGTGCCCGTAGTCGTACACGGTCACCACGTCCGCGAAGCCGTCGTCGTTGACGTCGCCGGCGAGTTCGGTGCGCTGCGCCTTGGTCTGGTCGTTTTGTCCGTGTTCGGTCGCGGTCTGGGTGGCCTCGTTCCAGCGGATGTAGCCGTTCTGGAAGGAGCTGCGCCGACCGCCCGCGACGTCGAACTCGTCGGAGTTGGGGTAGCCGAGCGGGCCCTGCTCCCAGCCCAGTTCGGACCATCGGGTGCGGATGCCGCCGTTGACGGCCCAGGCGCCGGTGTACGGACTCCAGTAGATCGAGGCGTTGTTGGCGAAGTGGGTGTAGCGGCCGAGTCCGTCGGGAGTCGTGTCGACCCCGGTGACCGGTGCGCCCGCGAAGCCGTACGGCCCGGCCAGGTCGAGGTACTTGGTCAGGATCGGGCCGCAGACGCGCTGGGTCCCGCCGCCCGAGGCGAAGTCCTGGCAGTGGTCCCAGGACGTCTCCCCGGAGGCACTCGTGGCGCCGCCGTGCGAGGTGCGCAGGCCCGGGTAGAACAGGCGGTCGCCGTTGCCGCGGAGCACCCACAGATCGGGGATGCCGTCCGCGGTGACGTCGGGGATGGCGGTGATCTGCGCGATCTGGCTCTGCTGCCAGCCGCTTGCGCCGTACTCGAACCGGGAGGAACCCGAGCCGAACGAGTTCAGTCGGGTGCCGTTGCCTTCCTTGACGCCCTTGTACACCCACAACTTGCCGTCGCCGGCCCTGGTGCGGGCGAGCAGGTCGAACGCGCCGTCACCGGTGATGTCGCCCGCGCCGTGGATCGTGTAGCCCTGCCAACCGCCGCCCAGAGCCTCGACCTTGTCGATCGTGGCGCCGGTGTACCCGGTCAGGGCGTACAGCGTGCCGCCGGTGTCCACGGCCATCAGGTCGGGATGTCCGTCGCCGGTGGCGTCGCCGAGTGAGAGGATCTGGGTGAACGTGGAGGGCGCGGGGGCGCCGGCCGGGAGCCGCAGTTCCATCCGGCCGGCCGTGTCCACGCCGCCGCGGCCGTTGCCCGGGTAGATCCACAGTCTGCCGTCGGGCATTCGGGCGACGATGTCCTGCAGACCGTCGCCGCCCCAGTAGTCGCCGTTGTAGGTGACCAGGGCGTTGGTCCAGTATCCGGCGGGCACCTTGCCCTCGGCCACGCCGGCGGCGTCGAGCGACTCGTTGATCCGGCCGCCCGAGTACGACGGGTACACCCGCAGGTTTCCGGTGGCGTCGACGACCGCGAGGTCGGGCTTTTGGTCGCCGGTGAAGTCCATCGGGCCGTCGACGGTGTCGCGTGGCTCGACGAAGAAGGTGTAGGCGGTCTGCGTGGAGTAGTTGCCGACCGCGTCCTTGGCCTTGACGTAGAGCACCGCGGGTCCCGCGTGCGGCGGGATGATCTTCAGCGTCGCGACGCCGCCCGGGGCGTTGGGCTTGGCCCGGTTGGTGAAGGACGTGGTGTCCAGGCTGTACGCGTACTCGACCACGTCGCTGCCGTCGCCGGACTTGAAGGTGAAGTCGCCGGTCGTGCCGAAGTCGGCGCCGGCGGCCCACTCGCCGTCCTTGCCGGCGGGGAACTGCGGTGAGGACACCTCCGGGGCACTGGGCGCGCTCTGGTCGACGACGAACTGGCAGTGGATCGAACCGCCGGCCTTGCCGTTGAGGTCCGAGACCGCGCCGGAGGTGTCCCGGGCCTGCATGTTCCACGAGTAGGTGGCGCCGTCGACGAATCGCGAGGACCGGATGTCGTAGGTGATCACCCCACGCGAGTCGGGCCACAGGTGGTCGGCGAACAGGTAGTCGGAGGTGCCCGTGCGCCAGACGTTGAGCCAGATCCGGTCCAGGTTGCCGTCCGGATCGCTGCCCTGCGCGCTGAGTTGCACGTCGGTGAGGCCGATCCGGGCGAACGGCGGACTCGTGGTGCACGGGCCGCCCGGGCTCAGCGTCGGGTTGACCGGCTGGTTCGGCGGCCGGTTGTACACCACGGAAAGGACCGGGTCGTCCCGGAACTTCTTCCACGCGTAGGAGTCGTTCTGGTCGCTCGCGCGGATGCCCACGGTGATGTCGGCCCAGCCGGCGGCGGAGGCGCGCTCGGCGGCGTTCTTGGCGTTGAAGCCGATGTAGTCGCCCGGGCAGGAGGCGTTGTAGCCATGCGCCTCGTTGCGTTTGTCGAGCATCACCACGTCGCCCGGGCGGTTGTTCCAGGTGGTCGCGGAGCTGATCGACCCGGTGAGCCAAAGCTCGACGTCGCGCTTCTGGCAGGACCAGGAGTGATGGTTCATCACCCGGAACGTCGCGCTCTCCACGGCGACGTTGCGCATCCCGTTCTCGTCCCAGTCGACCCGGAAGAACGACTGGGAGGTGCCGTTGGACTGTGACTCGTGACCCGCACGGGCGTCGTCGGTACCGCCGTTGAAGTTCGCGCCGTTCCAGAAGGAACTGCCGGCGTAGGTCTTGTAGGCGAGTGTCCACGCCTCGGTGTGGCCGTTGAAGGACGGGTCGATGAAGACCGGGTAGGTGGTCTCCGGCGCGGCCATCAGCTTCCGATCGGGCGTCAGGCGCAGGGTGTCGGCGTCGAGTCGGGTGCCGACCAGGGCGTCGTGCGAGCCCTGTTCGGGTCCGTTCAAGCCGGGCAGGTCCAGGCCGGCGGTCGAGGCGGTCCGCGGGTGGCCGGCGGAGTCCCACATGTACGGGGTCGGCGCCGCCGCGACCTCGGTGCCGCTCGCGTCCACCGCGCGCACCACACTCGCGTCGTCGATGGTGAACCTCAGGTCGGCGGAGCTCAACCGCAGGCCGAGCCCGGCGAGCCGCGGATCGGCCGCCGCCTCCCGCGACTTGACGACGACGACCTGCGAGAAGCCGTTGTCGCCGGCGGTCAACACCAGGTCGGTGCCGGGGAGTACGTCCGGGTAGAGCACGCGCGAGTCGCGCACGATGGGCGCCGGCAGCGTGCCCGGCCAGTGCATCGCGAAGCGGCTTGCGCCTACGCTCATTTCGAGCAGGCGCGTATCCGTGGCGGGCGTCGGCTCGGCGGTCACCGTGCTCGGGCGGGCCTCGTCACGACCGGCCCGATCGTCGGCGGCCGGGCGCGTGGGCGCTCCCGCGAACCGCAGACCCACCGAGGTGGCCCTGGTCGTCAGCGATCCGTCGGCCGCGGGGACGAGCGTGGTGTCGACGGGTGTCCACTGCCCGTCTCGCTTGACTCGTACGGGCTTGACCGCCTCGTCGCGGGTGAAGGTTCCGTCGGGGTTGGCGTGCGTGGTCCCGGTCGCGGTCAGCGTCTCGGTGACCAACACGGGCCGCCCGGTCGTGGCGGCCTGTTTCTGCGCACGGGTCTCGGCGATGGTGATCGCCGACTCCGCCGGCGGCGGGACCGCCGCGGGCGCGGACTGCTTTCTTCCCCCGTTTCCGTCCTCGTCGACGAGCACGGCGATACCGCCCGCTCCGACCGCCAAAGCCACGGCGGTCGCCACCCCCACCCGAGCCCGTTTTCCGGGCCATGCCAACCGCAGCCGTCTCACGGCCATCCACCCCACCCTATGAAACCCCCCGGCCGTCACTGCGTGAATAGACGACCGCTTACCGAAGATCGAATCAAAGATCCCCGCGCGTGAAAACGCGGGCACGGAAATATCGAGCACAGCATGGCCCCCCGAGGGGCCGCACGTCACGCGTGGAAAGTCGAACCCGGCCGAGCGGCAGGATGGCCGTGCGCAGTCCGATGCTCGGCCGGGTCCCGACCGAGGCCCTGTCCCGACACGCGTACAGGCCGTCGCCCGGGTGCCGCGGCCGGGGATGAATCGCTCGAAAAGTGATGTTCAAAACCCACCGGAGGGTCTTTTTATTGACTAATGGACGAGTAAGGGCGTGTCATGCGCCGACCGACCTGTTGGAGAGGGAGGGTCCCGACTTGAAGTAATTCATGAGGTTTTAAATACAAAGTATGCGGAAGGTAAAGTGATCTAAGTCATCTCGCATTCCGGGTCTGGCTTTCGAGGGGTTCGCGCCGGCAGGATCTGGCTCGTCTTTTGTGGTGCGGGCACTGGGGAATGCCCGCCAGGGTGGGGGGTCTTCGTGCTGTTCGTGGACGTGACCGGGCAGCGCCATGCCCGAAACCGCAAAAGGAATTCGCGGGAAATAGGCGGCGGTCTGCGTCTGGTGGCTCTGTGCGTGGCCACGGTGATGACGACCACGCTGATCACGGCGCAGGCATCCGCGGTCGCCCGTGCCCCGCGCGGCGGCGTCGAACTCCCCGAACTCCAGGCGGACAAGCCGGTCGCCGGTGCCGACAGCACCGCGGAGTACCGGCCCCCGGCCGCGCCCGAACAGGAATACAAGCTCGACCGCACCACCGCCCCGGACGGCGGGACGGGCGTCATAGTCATCGGCGGCGGGGCAGCCGCTCGGAGCGCGAACGGCGCAACGGACACCGGCCTGAAGCAGGTCGCCGGGCTCCCCATCCTGATCGGCCCCGCCGCCGCGGGCGGCAACGCCACCGCGCGCACCACCGCCACCACGAACTCGCCCACCGCGACCGGTAGTTGGACCGTCACCGTCTCCGACCGCACCGCCACCGAGGCCGCCGGCATCGACGGCGTGCTGATGAAACTCGAACCCAGCCCCGACGCCACCGCGGTGCAACTGGCCGTCGACTACGCCGCGTTCGAGAAGCTCTACGGCGCCGGCTGGGGCTCCCGACTGCGCCTGGTGCAATTCCCCGAATGCTTCCTGACCACCCCCGACCTCGCCGGCTGCGCCGAACCGGTCGACCTGGCATCCACCAACGACGCCAAGGCCGACCGGGTCAGCACCGTCGTCGACCCCACCGCCACCCCGCCCGCCCCCCGGGGCGGCACGCTCCGCGCGGCGATGGCAGGCGGCGCCATGGTGCTCGCCGCGACCGGCGGCGGCGAGGGCAACGCGGGCGACTACAAGGCCACCGACCTCAAGCCCTCCGGCACCTGGACCGCGGGCGGCTCGTCCGGGAACTTCTCCTGGGAGTACCCCCTCGGCGTTCCTCCGGTGGCTTCCGACCTCGGCCCCAAACTGTCGCTGGGCTACTCCTCCCAGTCCGTCGACGGCCGCACCTCGACCAGCAACAACCAGGCGTCATGGCTCGGCGAGGGCTGGGACTACCACCCCGGTTTCATCGAACGCGCCTACCAGGGCTGCAAGGCCGACGACGCCGCCGGCAACAACAACCCGACGAACACCGGGGACCTGTGCTGGCGCAACGACAACGCGGTGATGTCGCTGGGCGGTTCGACGACGCCGCTGATCAAGGACGACGCCACGGGCAAGTGGAAACCGGGCTCCGACGACGGAACCAGGATCGAGCAGAAGTTCGACGCCGCAGGCAACGGCGACGACAACGGCGAGAACTGGGTCGTCACCACCCCGGACGGCACCCGCTACCACTTCGGCCTGAACAAGCTTCCGGGCTGGACGACGGGCAAGCCGACCACCGACTCCGTACTGACCGTCCCGGTGTTCGGCAACCACCCGAACGAGCCCTGCCACCAGACGGCGTTCGCGAACTCCTCGTGTGTCCAGGGCTGGCGCTGGAACCTCGACTACGTCGAGGACACCCACGGCAACGCCATGGCGGTGTACTGGCGGAAGGAGACCAACCACTACGCCAGGAACGGCGTCTTCGCCACCCCCGTCGCCTACGACCGCGCCGCCTACCCGACGCGCATCGACTACGGCCTGCGCAAGGACGACGTGTTCGGCGTCGCCCCCGCGCGCGTCACCTTCACCACCGCCGAACGCTGCATCGTCACCGCCACGTTCAACTGCGCGGAGGAGAAGTTCACCAAGAAGGGCCAGGACGCCAAGCAGTGGCCGGACACCCCGGCCGACACGTACTGCGCCTCCACCGGCAAGTGCTACGTGGCCGCACCCACGTTCTGGTCGCGCAAACGCCTGACCATGATCTCCACCCAGGTGACCACCGCGCCGGGCGTCAACGAGTACCGCATGGTCGACTCGTGGGAGTTCAAGCAGGGCTTCCAGGACACCCGCTACGACACCAACCCGCCGCTGTGGCTGGAGTCGATCACCCGGACCGGGCGCAACACCGACGGCGGCACCCTGACCCTGCCACCGGTCTCCTTCTACGCCAACACCGACCCGATGCCCAACCGGGTCTCCGCGCCCACGGACGACCGCCCCGGGTTCGAGCGACTGCGCGTGGCCGCGATCCACACCGAGACCGGCGGCGGCATCCGGGTGCACTACTCCGCGCCGTGCGACCCGGCCGCGCCCAAACCGACCCCGGCGACCAACACCTCACGCTGCTACCCCGTGATGTGGCAACCCGGGGACGAGGCGGACCCCAAGGTCCCCGAGTGGTTCAACAAGTACGTCGTCACCCGGGTCGACGAAGAGGACTTCGTCGGCGGCGGACCGACCAAGAGCACCCGCTACGAATACGCGGACGGCGCCGCCTGGGCCAAGGACGACGCAGAGTTCGGCAAACCGAGTCAGCTCACCTGGAGCCAGTGGCGCGGCTACGCGAGGGTGATCACCCGTACCGGCACCACCGACGCGGCGAACGGCACCGTCGCCGGCAAGACCGAGACGCGCTTCTTCCGCGGCATGCACGGTGACGTGATCCCGGGCGGCAACCGCGTCGTGCAGGTCAAGGACTCGACCGGCGCCGTCGTCGCCGACGACCTGCTCCAGTACCAGGGCATGCCGGCCGAGACGATCACCTACACCGACGACGGACAACAGATCGCCGAACGCGAACTCACCGCTCCCTGGCACCGGGTGACCTCCACCCACGTGCGCACCGGACTGCCGACCCTGCACGGATACCAGGTCGGCGAGGCCGGCAGGACCACCATCCAGTACCTCTCCGGCGGCCGAACCCGAACCGCCACGTCCACCGTCACCTTCGACCCCACCTACGGGCTGCCGGAACGCTCCGAGGACAACGGCGACCTCGCCGTCCAAGGCGACGAGCAGTGCGTCGTCAACACGTACGCGCACAACACCGCCGCGAACATCCTCGGCGCGATCGTCCGCACCCGCACCACCTCCGGTACATGCGCGGACGCGGACACCGCCGGCGCCGACCGCGTCGTCAACGACGTCAAGACCGCCTACGACGACCTGGCCGTGGGACAACCCCCGACCAAGGGAAACCCCAGCGACGGATACCAGGTACGCGCCGACGGCATCAACTTCGACCACGCCTCGCACAGCACCTTCGACGCCGCCGGCCGGGTCCTGGTCACCACCAACACCAACGGCAAGACGACCGCGGTCACCTACACCCCGGTCGCCGGCGGCGCCGCGGCGCGCGTCGACTCCGTCGATCCGCTGGGCAACACCCTGGTGACCACCAACGACATCGGTCGCGGCCGGCCACTGACCGCCCAGGACGTCGCCGGGGACGTGTACCGCACCGAGTACGACGCGCTCGGTCGCCTGATCCGGGTCTGGCAACCCGGCCGGCACGCGGCCGGCCTGTCCCCCGGCGTCGAGTACGAGTACCAGACCACCGGGAACAAGCCCAACGTCGTCACGACACGCACGATCAAGGACGACGGCACGTACAGCGTCGCCAAGACGCTGTACGACGGCCTGCTCCGACCCAGGCAGACCCAGTCGCAGGCGGGCGGGAACGCCGGCCGGTTGATCACCGACACCCTGTACAACACCTCCGGTTCGGCGCGCCGCGCGAACGGCACCTACCTGGCCGGCGGCGCGCCGACGGACGCCCTGTACATACCGCAGAGCGACACCGAGATCCCCAAGTGGCAGACCACCGCCTACGACGGTCTCGGCCGGCCGCTGCGCAAGGACACCTGGAACCCGCCGGCCGCCGGCGCCCCGCCGCAGCCGACCTTCAGCGAAAGCACGGAGTACGGCGGCGACAACACCACAACCGTGCCCCCGCCGGGCGGCACCGCCCAGCGGGTCTGGACCGACATGCTCGGCCGCGCCGTACGCCTGGACCAGTTCACCAACGCCCAGCGCACCCAGTTCACCCGGACCGCGTACACCTACGACCTGCGCGGCAACCGCAAGAGCGTGGTCGACCCCGGCGGCAACACCTGGGCCTACACCTACGACGCCCGCGGCCAGATGACCCGCAGCGACGACCCCGACAAGGGCACCACCACCTACGCCTACGACAACCTCGGCCGGCAGACCTCCTCCACCGACGCCCGAGGAGTCACCCTCACCACCGTCTACGACGACGTGGCCCGCAAGACCGCGGTACACCGGGGCGACGTCACCGGGCCCAAGCTCTCCGAGTGGGTGTACGACACCGTCAAGAAGGGCCAGCCGACCTCCGCGACCCGCTACGACGACGGCCACGCGTACACCACCCGCACCACCGGCTACGACATCGACAACCGCCCCACCGGCAAGGTCGTGACGATCCCCGCCAAGGAGGGGGCGCTGGCCGGGAACTACGAATACCGCTACACCTACACCCCCACCGGCGCGATCGCCGAGACCTCACTGCCGGGCGCCGCCGAACTGGCCCCCGAACGACTGGTGGTGCGCTACAACACCGACGGCCTGCCCATCAGCACCAGCGGCCACAACTGGTACGTCAGCGACGCCACCTACAGCCCCTACGGCGAAGTCCTGCGCACCGCGGCCAGCTCCGCACCCACCAGGATCTGGACCACCAACTACTACGACCCCAACACCGGCCGCGTCGTGCGCTCGGTCGACGACAAGGAAACCGGCCCCGACAACCGGGTCACCGACACCCGCTACCGCTTCGACCCGATCGGCAACGTCACCGCCGTCACCGCCGGCACCGGCTCGGGCCCCACCACCCGGTGGGACACCCAATGCTTCACCTACGACGCGCTGCGCCAGATGACCGAGGCGTGGACGTCGAAGACGAAGGAGACCTGCGCATCCGCGCCCGCCAAGACCGAGATCGGCGGACCCGACCCGTACTGGCAGTCCTTCACCTTCGACATCGCCGGCAACCGGCTGACCGAGACCCAACACGACACCGCCGGCGACGACGCGAAGAACGTCACCCGCGCCTACGGCTACCACCCCACACCCACCGGCCCCAGCCACCGACTCGCCTCGGTCACCTCGACGAGCGCGGGCGGCTCCACCCTCAACACCTACGGGTACGACGCGGTCGGCAACACCACCACCCGGCAGGAGGGCGGCGACAGCCAGACCCTGACCTGGGGCCCGGACAACCGGCTGGCGACGGTGACGGACCCCACCCACGGCCCGAGCCAATACGTCCACGACGCGGACGGCAACCGCCTCATCGGCCGCACCGCCCAGGGCACGACGCTCTACCTCGGCGAAACCGAGGTCACCGTCAAGCCCGACGGATCCCTCACCGCCGACCGCTACTACGGCCAGGCCGGCGCCCCCACCGTCATCCGCACCGCCGGCGTCGGCAAGACCCTCAACCTCCTGCTGCCCGACCACCACGGCACCGCGACCACCACCGTCGGCCTGGCCCCCGGCATGCCGATCCAACGCCGCAAACTCAAGCCCTTCGGCGAGGACCGCGGCACCACCCCCTCGATGTGGCCCGGCAGCCGCGGCTTCGTCGGCGGCACCAACGACACGAGCACCGGCCTCACCCACCTCGGCGCCCGCGAATACGACAAGACCCTCGGCCGCTTCATCTCCGTCGACCCGGTCCTCGACCTCGCCGACCCACTCCAGATGAACGGCTACGTCTACGGCCACAACAACCCGGTCACCGCAGCCGACCCCTCGGGCGAATTCGACTTCCTCGCACTACTCAGCCTGATCGTCCGCTGGGCCATCGGCCTCGCCCAACAGGCCGCCAAACTCGTCAACGTCAGCAGCCAAAAAGCCACCTTCGTCGACCACCCGCGCAAGCCCCAACACCGCACCCCACCCAAAATCCGAAACGGCGGCGCAGGCGGCGCCGGCGGCAAGTTCGGCGCACGCGCCACCGGCCTCTTCGACAACGTCGAGTGGGACTGGGGCAAGGTCGCCAGCGCCACCGGCGACTGGATCGGAAACAAGGCCAAAAGCACCTGGAACCTCCTCAACGACACCGTCAACCCACTACCCGCCATCAACGCCTGCCGCAAAGACCCGAGTTTCTCCTGGGACTGCGGCGACACCGCCCTGTCGGCCCTCGGTGGCCTCGGCAAGACCCTCTCCCGGCTCCGCACAATCCTCAAGGACGCCGAAAAAGCCAAGGACGCCTCCCGCGTCGACATCCCGGAAAACAAACCGGACGCACCCAAGGCCCCGGCATGCGTACCCGGCCAGAGCTTCATCCCCGGCACCAAGATCCTCATGGCCGACGGCACCCAAAAACCGATCGAGGAAATCAAACTCGGCGACGCCGTCCTCGCCACCGACCCCGAAACCGGCGAGACCACAGCCAAAACCGTCACCGCACTGATCACCAGCGAAAACCTCAAAAACCTCACCCAAATCCGGATCGACGACGATGAATCGGGCGCGGAAAACGCCCCCATCACCGCCACGGGCCACCATCCCTTCTGGACCGCGGACACCGCACAATGGACCCGGATCGACCAACTGTCCCCCGGCGACCACCTTGCGACCGCCGAAGGCAACACGCTCCGGATCGCGGCGACACACTCCTGGCAACAGATCCAACGCGTACACAACCTCACCGTCGCCGACACCCACACCTACTACGTCGTCACAGGAACCAGCTCCGCCCTGGTACACAACTCAGGACCCTGTCCGGAAGTAAATCTTGGCGGCATCGACGACTGGATGCACGACGACATCTCGGGTGTTGTGAAAAGCTTTGATGAGACGGGAGGCCCGCCTGCCGGAGTTCTACAGGGTGGCTCGCCGGACGCCCCCGGGGTGTATCGAGGCCATAACATACCCGGACGCGGCCAGGACAAGCCTCAGGGCTATTGGCGCGAGTCGGACATCTTCCCCACCGCTCCGGGGGCAACGCGCACCGGTCAGGGGAGGTTGGTTTTCGGGCGTCAAGGTGAGGTGTGGTACACACCGCACTACAAGCCTGGGTCGTGGATCAAAATCAGGGAGAGCTGCAATTGTGATCGGAAGTCTTGGTAGTTGGCAAAGGTTGGAGAACGCGCCGAAGGATTCCACGGACCCGTGGGTCGTCGGTGCTCGGCGCAGGCTGCGCAGGTGGGACGATGGGACGGATGTCCTGGCTGCGCTGGAGGACAGGCCGTACCTGGTCGACGAATCCACGGCGCAGACCATGGTCGGGAGATTCATCGCGGCCGGCTTCATCCGGTTGGAGGTGGATGTCCCCGAAGGGGGTTCGGAACTCGACCTGCTGCAGGCGTTGGCCCGGACGTACGATTTCCCGGACTACTTCGGGGAGAATTGGCCCGCCTATACCGACTGCTATTCCGATTTCGTCGTGGCGGGCGAGGAACCGGTGGTCACCGTCGTGCGCGGGCTCGATGGGATGCACCGTCGCGATCTCCGGCAATTCATGCGGTGTGTCATGGAGTTGGAGACCACTGCGGAGTTCATTTCCGTTTTCAAGCCGGTGGTCCCGCGGCGCGTCGTGAACCTGTACGTGGGTGAGTGGTAGCTGCCGATGGTTGCGTACCGTTGCCCCGACTCGGGACTTGGTTGTGGGGTGGTGTGGGGGGGTGGGCTGGGTGTGATTCCGGGGGTGGTGGTTGGTGTGTGGGTGGTGGTGTGGGCTGGGGTGTTGCAGGTCAATGCCGGGGAGTTAAGGATCTTCGGTACTTGTCAACCACCTCCGGAGAACCGCGCTGCGAAGTCGGGGCTGCCGCTGGGGCGTGTCTTCAAAGTGGGCGCCGGAGCCAGAGCAGGATCGATGCGAGGGTGATGGTGGCGGTGAACGAGGATGTGGTCTTGTCGTAGCGGGCGGCGATGCCGCGGAACTGTTTGAGGCGGTTGAAGCAGCGCTCGACGACGTTTCGGCGTTTGTACGCCTCGGGGTCGAACAGGGGTGGGCGTCCGCCGCGTTTTCCTTTGCGGAGAAGGTTGTTCACCTGGTCACGGCGCTCGGGGATGGTGTGCGGGATGCCTCGCCGTCGCAGGTGCGAGCGGATCTTTCGGGAGCTGTAGCCCTTGTCGCCCAGGACGTGGTCGGGTCGGGTTCGCGGTCGGCCCGGGCCCCGGCGTGCGACGCGGACGGTGGCGAGGAGGGCTTCGAGTCGGGTGCAGTCGTTGACGTTGCCGCCGGTGAGGAAGAAGCCGAGCGGGCGGCCGCCGCCGCCGCAGGCCGGATGGATCTTCGTGGTCAGTCCTCCTCGGGATCGGCCGAGGGCGTGATCCGCCGTTTCGTCCCCGACATGGTCCCCCTTTTCGCTCCGGTGGCGTGTTGGTGGGCACGCACGATGGTGGAGTCGACCGCCACGAGCCAGTCGATGTCGCCCGCCGCGTCCTTGTCGGCGCGGATCGCATCCAGCATCTCGGTGAACGTGCCGTCCAACGCCCACCTGCGGAAACGCGTGTACAACGTCTGCCACGAGCCGTACCGCTCGGGCACGTCCCGCCAGGGGACGCCGGTGCGGATCTTCCACACGATCCCGTTCAGGACCGCACGGTCGTCCGGCCTCCGGCGGCCCACCGCACCCGACGGAAGATGCGGCCGCAATGCGTTCCACTCCGCATCGGTCAACTCGTGACGTCGAATCACACCCGACATCATCCCTCAACACGACAGAGATTGAAGACACGCCCAAGACACCACGGCAGGAAGACACGCCGGAACAGGAACGGTCGAGACGGCGAGCACAGCGGGGCGGCCCCGGCAACGGGACCGCCCCGCACTCATTCCGCGCAACCTTCGCGAACCACCAATCGCACAACGGGTGTCCGAATACCCGTTGTCGAACTCGATCGCCCACCACTGCGGTCCGCCTGAGCATTCCCCGCGTTCGCGGGGCCGATACTGGATGACCTGGGGTTCTACCAGCGGGTATGCATCTTGCTACCCGTTGTCAGCGGTCCCGAGGCGGATCTTCCTCGACGCCAAGGTAGTTCACCCGGCGGTCTCCTTGGCGGCACTTCGCGCAGACCCCCTGCGCGACGGCTCGCGGTCCGGCTGCGCTGCGATCGGCGGCCGGGTGGACTGTGGCACACCCCCGGGTGGGGCCGGCCGAACGGCGAGCCCGAGACGGGAACTCGACACCTGACGCCGGGCCTTCCGCCGGATCATCCCTGTGTTCGTGGGGCCGACAGCCGACCGACGCCGACCGACCGAACCCGGGGCAATCCCCGCCCGCGCGAGACCGACCGGGAATCGAAGCCGCGTATCGAGGTGGCGCCGCGCGAGTCCGCCGACTGGACACTGGGAAGTGACGGCGGTCGCGGTGGTGTGTGGGCAGCCTCACGGGCAGCGGGTGACTCGTGGCACAGACGCGCGTGATGGTCGGCGGGGGATGGTGGTTGTCGCGGCGTTGACCGCGGCGGAAGCTCTGGCGGGCGGGGATTTCCTCGATCGCGGACAACCGCTCGGCCCCGTATCGCCGAGCCGGAACCGGGGTGGTCAGAGCCGATCGGTGTGTGGGCACAGCTTTCGTTGTCGGTAACCTCCGGCGGCAGTGGATCCGACCGCGCTCCAGAACGGTTCCGAGTCGCGGAGGTGGCCGCCGAGTGTGTGCCACGCCAAATCCGGATGCTCGACGCGCAGGACGGCCAGGCCCGCCGAGGCCAGGCCGCACCGCTGATATCCCGGGAGGGTGTGAGGTTGTTCCACCCAGCCGAGGCCACAGCGGCGGCAGATCAGATAGTCGACGGCGAACACCCACTCGCCGTGGAGGTTCGCCGCACGTTGACGCCAACCGGCCCGTTCGCCGGAGATCGTGTCCTGCCACGGCGTGTCCAACTGTGGAACGACCGCCCAGCCGCCTCTTCGCCCCCAACGCCCCCCGCTGATCTGCCGCAGGAACGCCTGCCACTGATCCCGCCCTGCCACACGGCCCACTTCGTGTGCACGCCGGACGAGTTCTCTCGCCTCGGCCTCGTCGTCCCCCGGCGCCATACGCATCAGCCTTCCCATACTCGTCGCGGCGAAAGCACGCGAAGACGATTGCACGGACCCGTGTCCGCAGGGATCGTCCGCCATGGCCTGCACGCCCGTGTCGAGTTCGTCCTGTCGCCCGGCGGCAGGGCGCCGCGTTCCCGGCCCGCCTGCGGGCCGTACCGCACGTGGGTGGCTCATCGCGGGTCTCCCGGTCGGGCAGGACGTGCCTCGGCCTCGATGGCACGGCGCCGTGTACCGTCCGCGGCGGCATACTCCGCGTGGAGCTCCTCCGGGGTAACCACGCCGTTTACAACACGAACCTCGTCTGCGGCTGCACTCGCCACCGCCCGAGCAACGGCCTCGTCGGGTGCAGCGTGGCCCGAACGCCATCGATCGTGTCCGGGCCTCACCACCACTTCACCGTCCACCACCGCCCGCAGCATCCGGCCGTCACCGCCGCACCCCGCAGGCCCGATAATCTCCCGTTCCCGCTGCGTCCCCTGGTGGGGCCGGTCGAGCGGCGAGCTTGAGACGGGAACTCGTCACCTGACTCCGGGCCTTTCGCCGGATTATCCCCGCCTCCGCGGGGCCGACCACGTCGCCGTGGCCGTTCAGGGGATCCACGAAGGAGCATCCCCGCGTTCGCGGGGCCGACTCGTCGCCGGCCTGGTCATGGCCTCGATATCCGTCCGCCCGGCCCGGTGTCCTCGAGTCGAGGCCACCGGGCGCAGACGTGGCATGGCGGCGAAACACGTCTCACCGTCGTTGACGTCGGTGCCGCCGATCACGACGACGCGCCGGCGCCGACAGCGGGAGTTGTCGGGATGCGCACCCGTTGTGCCTGCGGCCTCGACAGGCTGGCCGGGCGGGGACCGGCGTCGCGGACGGGCACGGTTCCCGGCCCGGGGCTGTTCGGCGTGAGCGTCGGCACGGGGCCGCAGGGTGAACGGGACGATGGGTCCCGGCATCCGGCGGTGGATCAGCGCCGGTGCGAGGCGCTGATGTCATGGAGATGGATCACGATGTCGTAGGTGGAGCGCAGCCGGGTGTTCTCGTACGCGTCCACGGGCCAGGAGGCGCCGATGTTCCGGATGGGGTGGGGGGCGGTGAGCCAGTTGCGGGCGGTACCGGGGGCCGTGGTGCGCGTGTCGAGGTACCAATCGTGTCCGGACACCTTCTCCAGGGTGTTCTCCCCGCTGCCCTCGCCGGTGGGGCCGATGTCGACGCGGCGCCAGGTCGTGCCGGAAGCGGTGGGGTCGATGGCGTTGAAGGATCCTCGGCCGAAGGTGAACCCGGCGTTGACGTAGCGTGTTCCGAGCCGTTCGCGCAGGAATTGCCCCTGCGTCTTCGGCTGGCTCTCGGGTACCGCGCTCTCGCCGGCGACGTGGGAATTGTGGGCGGAGAGGAACACCTTGGTGCCGGTGTGCCGCTGCCACCAGGCGGTGTTGTCGGCCATGACCTGGTCGCGGTATGTCAACGCGGCGGCGGCGTCGTTGGCGATGTCGAACCCGAACAGGGTGGCGTTCTGGGCGATGGCTCGGGCGTGTTGGAGCATGAGGTCGTGTTCCTTGGCGGGGATGCCCGCGGGACGGTACTCCAAGAGGGACAGAACGCGCCGGGTGTCCTCGCGCATGCGTGTGCGGTCGGCGAGGGGCAGGGCCAGGCGCGCGTTGAAGGTTTCCTCCATGGAGGCCGTGGGTCGGGACTCGCGGTACAGCCGTCGGACTTCGGACAGCAGGTCGGGACGTGTGCGGGCGACGTAGGACGTGACGGTGTCGAACAGGGCGGGCCCGACGAACTCGGGGCCGTCCCCGGCGACGCGGACGGGGCTCTGGGGGTGGCGCAGGTTCCAGGCTCGTATCCACCGGAACAGGTCCCGGGTCTCGGTGGTGTTCCACAGGCCGCCGCCGGCCTGGAACTCCTCGTCCATGATCGTGTCCAGGTCGCCCCCGCCGTGGCGGACCCACTCGTCCAGGCGCACCCCGGCGCTCCACTGGATCTCCAGGGCGAGGCTCCGGAAGCCTTGGCGCTCCACCAGGTGCCGGAAGAGGCGGTGTTTGACGGTGTAGAACTCGCTCGACCCGTGCGTCGCCTCGCCCACGCCGACCACGTCCGCGCCGCGGATCATCTTGTCGAACGCCCGCAGATCCGCGTCGGAGCCGCCCGGGACGGTGCTGCCCAGCGGGTGCGCGGTACGCGCCAAGGCGCGCGCGGGATCCTCCTGCGACGAGGAGGAGTCGGCGGACACCGCCGAAGAAGCTGGCGCGGCCTGAGCGGGCGTCCCCGAGACGGCTGCCGCCAGGCACAGCAACGGCAGGACCGGAAGCAGGATTCGGCTCAGCCGCCCCGGCCTCGGCCCACAACGGCGAGTGGCCACCGGGATGTCGGTGTTCTCGGGCGATCGCAAAAGGTGTGATCCCATGACTCAGACGCTAGGCAACCAACCACGCTCGGCGCCTCGTTCGCGAGGCCCAGGACTCCAGTACCACTCGATGCGACACCCCCAGTACCCACACCATCCGGAAACCCGCAGGCGACGACGGCCACCGAGGACAGGCCACCCGGCGCCGCGCTCCCCGCAACGTGATTTCAAAGTGACACCCGATCCAATCCAGGAACATCCCCGCGTTCGCGGGGCCGACCGGATCCAGTCGATCACGCCGTCGATCGCCTTGGGACCATCTCCGTTCGCCGGTGTAGGCACCATCCCCGCCTGCGCGGGGCCGATCTCATGCAGGCCGAAAGCGGCAAGACCCGCCGCGACGCGTTCCTGGAGGTGGCCGACATCGCCGTCACCTCCCGCTACTACGCCCGCAACGCCGCGAGGCTCCTCAAGCCCAAGCGCCGCCGCGGCGCGATCCCCCTGCTCACCCACACCACCGAACTACGCCATCCCAAGGCGTCGTCACCGTCACCTCCCCCTGGAACCACCCGCTCAGCATGGCCGCCGGCGACGCCATCCCGGCACTGATGGTCGGCAACACCGTGGTCCAGAAGCCCGACACCCAGACCGCACTCACCGCGCTGTGGGCGCTCGACCTGATGCACGAGGCCGGCCTGCTCACCGACGTGTGGCAGATGGTCGTCGGCAGCCCCGGCTCCATCGGCGGCGCGCTCATGGACAACGCCGACTACATGATGTTCACCGGCTCCACCGCGAGCGGACGCCGGATCGCCGGCGACGCCGGCGCACGCCTGATCGGCGCGTCCCTCGAACTCGGCGGCAAGAACGCCATGATCGTCCTCGACCACGCCGACATCGACAAGGCGGCCGAGGGCGCCGTCGCCGGGTGCTTCCCCTCGGCCGGCCAACTCTGCGTCTCCATCGAGCGCCTGTACGTGGCCGAGTCCGTCCGCGACCGGTTCGTCGCCGCGTTCGTCGCCCGCACCGAGAAACCGAGGATCGGCGCCTCGTACGACTACGGCATCGCCGTCGGCAGCCTCACCACCGCGTCCCAACCGACCACCGTCACCGCGCACATCGACGACGCCGTCGCCAAAGGAGCGACCGTCGGCAGCCAACGGGCCTTGCGGCCGAAGCCGTTGAACTTCTCCTCGACGTTGGACAGGCCGGTCATCCGATACCCGGCGCACGGCCACGATCCGTCGGCGCTCGGTGCCGCGAACGCTGCGACAGGCGCGTGGCACGGCAACGCGAGGGGCTTGCCGGAGGCCGGCACGCGGGTGAGCAGCGCCCCCGAGACCGGATCGACCGCGAGCTCTTCCATCGGTCCGTGCCCGCCGGGGTAGAACACCACGTCGAACGCGTCCGGGTCGACGTCGCCCGCGACCGGGGGTCGTCCAGTTCGATCCTGATCGCGTCCAGGTAGCGGGCGACCTCGCGCAACCTGGCCGGCCAACCGGCAGTCCAGGACATGCTGAGCCGGTCCAGAGTCGGCGCCTTTCCCCCGGGGGTGGCGATCGTGGTCTCCCACCCCGCCCCGGTGGAGATCTTGTGCGGTATCGCCAACTCTTCGCCCCGGAAGCCCGAGGGGTGCACTTCCCCGTTCCGCAGCGTCCAACGATCCGCAGGCCGGCGGACACCCCGACGAGCGCGAGTCCGGTGACTGCGGCGACGCGATCGGCGAGTTCGCCGCGCCGCCGCCGGTACGCCGATCGAGCTGCGGACACCACAAAGAGGACCTTGGTCATGTCGTTCGCCCACACGTTCGGAACAGGGCCGATGCCCGCATCCGCGCGGCCCCGGCACCGCTGCCTGCGACCGTCATCTGCCGATGTGTGCCTGTGGGCGATCGGTCACGACCCGGCGTGATTCCGGCCCCGTGACCCGGACCGCGAGGCCGCGGCGGAGGCGGTCCGGGCGGTGGGCAGCCAGGCGCGGTACCGGCGCACTGCCCGCCGCTGCAGGCGTTGCTCGCAGAGCAGGGCGCGCACCGGGTGGGTCCCGCGTCCACGGCCTGGCCTTCCTGCACCTCGACGGCAAACTCGACGCGTCCACCCCGGACCTCGTCGCCGACCACGTCCGCACCACCGTCCACGCACTGTTCACCGCCATCCCGGCCACGCCCCGGACGCCGGCGACGCCGCTCAAGCCGGCAACGGCCTAGCTGGTCCGGCAACCGAAACGCTCACCGGGACCGCCCCACGGAAGAACTCGCCGGGCATGTCGTGCACGGCCACTACCGGGCACGGCACGCCCGCGAACGGACTCTGCGCCATCACGCGAACCTCCCGAGGGCAGCACGACGATCGACCTGCGCGCGGGGGTCGTACTGCAGGTCGGTACCGGCCGGGCGGGCCGATGACGAGCCCGTGCGAAGGACCCCGCGAGGGGCGCGTCCCCCTCGGAGACCGGCCGGCCCCGGATATAGGCCGCGCCGCCCACGCATCGGCAAGGACTCGGTCCGCGCCGACACCGACGGAACCCGGGTACTCACGGCCGACGCCGAACAACGCACCGGCACGGCCTGCCCGAGTCCCGGGCCCCGCCGGGGTCGACCTCGACCGGTTCGGCTGGGCGGCCGTACCACTCGCGCCGCCGTCAGCGGTCCACACCGCCCAGGACCGGATCGGTGCTGGCCAGCGCCGCGACGACATCGGCGACCAGGCCGCCTTCGACCATCGCCGCCACCGCTTGCAGGTTGGCGAACGACGGGTCCCGCAGGTGGACGCGGTACGGCCGGGATCCACCCGTCGAGACCAGGTGGCAGCCGAGTTCACCGCGCGGCGACTCCACGGCGGTGTACGACTGGCCCACCGGCACCGAGAAGCCTTCGGTGACCAGCCGGAAGTGGTGGATCAGCGACTCCATCGACGTGCCCATGATCGTGGCGACGTGCTCCGGCGAATTGCCGAGCCCGTCGGGTCCCAGCGAGAGTTGCGCGGGCCACGCGATCTTCTTGTCCGCGACCATCACCGGGCCCGGCCGCAGCCGGTCGAGACACTGCTCGACGATCCGCAGCGACTGCCGCATCTCCGCGACCCGCACCCGGTAGCGGTCGTAGGCGTCGCAGCCGTCGCGGGTCGGCACGTCGAACTCGTAGTCCTCGTACCCGCTGTACGGCTGCGTCTTGCGCAGGTCGTGCGGCAGCCCGGTGGCCCGCAGGATCGGCCCGGTGACGCCGAGCGCCACGCAACCCGTGATGTCCAGGTACGCCACGCCGACGGTCCGAGACCGGAAGACCCCGTTGTCGTCGAGGAGTTGCTCGTAGTCGCCCAGCCGTTCGGGGAGGATCCGCAGGAGTTCGCGGACCTGTGCCTCGGCCCCGCGGGGCAGGTCCTGCACGAGACCGCCGGGCCGGACGTACCCGTGGTTCATCCGCATCCCGGTGACCGCTTCGAACACGTCGAGGATCAGCTCCCGGTCGCGGAAGCCGTACGTCATGACGGTCAGCGCACCCAGCTCCATGCCACCGGTCGCGATGGCGACCAGATGCGAGGAGATCCGGTTGAGCTCCATGAGCATCACCCGGATGACCCGGGCACGTTCGGGGACCTGGTCGGTGATGCCGAGCAGACGTTCGACACCGAGACAGTAGACGACCTCGTTGAACACCGGCATCAGGTAGTCGGCACGCGTCACGAACATGACCGACTGGGTCCAGTTGCGGTACTCGCAGTTCTTCTCGATCCCGGTGTGCAGGTACCCGATACCCAGACGCGCCTGCACGACCCGCTCGGCGTCGAGTTCGAGGACGAGCCGCAGAACTCCGTGCGTCGACGGATGTTGCGGCCCCAGATTGACGACGATGCGCTCCTCCGGCGCGGCGCCGAGCTCGACGACCGCGTCGGCCAGATCCTGCCCGGCGTCGACATACACCTCGCGCACGGGTGCCGCGTCGTCGGCTTCATCCTTGTTACCGTGCGCCATGTCCGGCTCCCGGATCCGATGTCGGATGTTCGCCCCCACCGCTTTCCTGTCCGCGCACGCGAAAGACGAGTCGAACTCGCTCACCGGACAGCGGCGGCCCCGCGACAACCGCGCCCCCGTGCGAAGGCACCCTCGGCTCGCCGCTACCCCCCTCCTCACCGACGCAATCGCAGCCAAAGCCTCCCGGGCGAATCCCCGACGATCACACCGCACGGAAGTCCCCCTGGTTCGAATCGACCAGCCGGGGAGGCGATCAGTGCCGATCACGGACGGGCTCGGGGCCCTCCGGCTTCAGTGGCAAACGGTCGAGGAGCAGTGACATCGGACATCGGACATCGGCGTCGGCCGACGGCGCGCCGATGCCGCCGACCCCGGACTCGAACAGGCGAACGAACTACCGGAGGCCGCCCCTGCTCGATTCTCAGCTCGCGTTCGAGCGGGCCGACCGCGCCGCCAAGGCCGCCGCGGCACCCGGCCGGGACACCGGGCGCGGGGCCAGTTGTCGGCGTTCACGTGTCGGGTTTCGGTACGCGAGGGTGCCCGGCCACCACATTTGGCCGGGCGCCCTCGCGTTTTCAGTGCTCGGTCTTCATGCGTTCGAGGGCGGCCTCGAAGACCCGTGGGCCTCTCGTCGGCGAAGGCGGCCGACAGATGCACCAGGACTTCGCTGCGGGGATGCGTCTGCGGTCGAACCGATCGGCGAGAGCGACGGCCCGCCGGTCGACGTCGCGTTGGAGGGCCGAGGGGAGTGCCGTGGACGGTGTGGGCGCGGGCGGCTGTGTTCCCTCGATGACGCCGGCGAGTGATTGGGCGACGGCAGCCGAGTCGTCCTCGCCGATGGTCAGGTCGCCCGGGAGCAGCGCGAGGGATTCGCGGAGTCGGCCGGCGGTGACCTTGTCGGCGCCGACGGCTTGGGCGACGAGTTCGTACACGCCGATCGCGACGGTGAGGCCGTGTCGGTTGCGGAAGGGCAGGAGTTCCGTACATGGCCTTCGGGGCCTTGTGGCCACGGGCGTTGAGGATTTCGCCGAGTTCCCAGCCGGCGCGGGAGCTTGTGAAACGGAAACCCACCCGATTCGAACCTCACCCCGAACCCTCCCCCACAGCACGGTCGTTGCCCGTGAACAACCACGACACACCATCATCCCCACCTCCCACCACGACCACCCGCATGAACGGGGCCACGAGCCCAGGGGGAAGGCGGCACAACACCCCGGCAGCGCGGCGGCGGACGCATACCGCCGGCCCGGGCCGGGGCGCGCACGGATCGACCAGGGGTGCACCGGAGGCGGTTCGTTCGGTGGGCATCGAGAGCGACTGCTCACCGAACTCGGTGTGTGGTGAACTGCGGTGCCGGTCAGGGGTGTTCGTGTTCGGTGGGTGTGGGGTGGGATCCGTGGTTTTCGACACGGGGCCGGGAACAGGCGGCAGGCCGCATCCGTCGCGAAGGCGCGACCGTCTGCCCTGCGGCGCGCTCATCCGGGGAAGTTCCCGGCGTCGTCGGCCGGTGGCCCCGGAACGGGGGTGTCGCGTACGAATCGGGCTCGGGGCGAGGGCCTCGTGGGGGCGTGGTCGAGCTCGGGGGCCGTGCGGGGGTGGTCGTCCGGTGCCCGTAGCCTCCCCGAAGGCGTGCGGATCGGCAGGCGGCGAACCCGGCGGTCGATGCGCAGAGACACGGCCAACGGCTTCCTCGTCAACCTGCCCGGGACCTGACCGATATGGGTGCCTGCCGATCCGACGGTCCGTCGGCGTGCGCGGCTGGGTCCTCGGATCGTGCGCCGTCGCCGTGTGGCTCCGTGCCCGCGCCCCGAACGAATCCCGGGCCCTCGCCCACCCGCCGACGACGGTTCACCGCCCGCGAGGCCCGGCTCCCCACCCGCCGACCCCGGTGACGACGAGTTGGCTGATGAAGCCGGGCGCGGCGGGCAGGCCGGGCGGGGCGATGCGCTGGGCGGTCACAAGGCGGCTCACTTCCGGTGCGTGGTGGCGAGGGCCACGGTGAGGCTGTCGGTGAGTGCGGTGCCGTCGTGCTCTGCGCTTGCCCAGGCGATATGGCCGTCGGGGCGGACGAGGACGGCGCGGACGTCGGTGAACTCGGGCGGTGGCTGGTACGCGGTGGCGGTGTGGACGTGCAGTCCTCGGCGCGCGTACCCGGCGAGGCGGCCGCTGTCGGTGAGGTCCAGCAGGAGGTGGTGGTCGACGCGCAGCAGCGCGAACAGGCCGGTGTCGCCGAGGGTGAGGTCGGGGGCGCGGGTGCCGGTCAGCGGGTGGTCGCCGGGGTTGGTGGGCGGGTAGGTGACGGCGAGGGAGCTGACCTGGGCGGCCAGGTGGTCGTTGAGGTCGGGCAGGGTGGTGATCAGCCGGGCGAGCAGGCCGCGCAGGTCGAGTCCTTCGGGGGTGAAGGCGGTCATCAGGGCCACCTGGGCGCGGCTGGTGGCGGTGAGGTCGGCGCCGACGGGGTGGCGTTCGGCGTGGTAGGTGTCCAACAGGCCCGCGGGCGCCCAGCCGTCGAGGGTGGCGGCGAGCTTCCAGGCGAGGTTGGCGGCGTCCTGGATGCCGACGTTCATGCCGACGCCGCCGGCGGGGAAGTGCTGGTGGGCGGCGTCTCCGGCGAGGAAGACGCGGCCCTTGCGGTACTGGTCGGCGAGGCGGGTGGCGTTGCCGTAGCGGGAGAGCCAAGCCGGGTCGCGCAGGCCGAAGTCGGTGCCGGCTATGGCGACCACGTTTTCGCGCAGTTCGTCCAGGGTGAGGTCGCCGGGCCGGGTGGTGGTGAGGTCGCGAGGGGTGATGCCGACCAAGCGGTGGATGCCGCCGGGCATGGGGGCGGCCATGAGGGCACCCGCAGGGCCGAAGTAGCTGTAGCCGGGGGCGGGCGGGTTGTCCAGGACCACGTCGCCGAGCCAGCCGAGCACGGTGGAGGGGGTGCCGGGGTAGTCGATGCCGGCCGCGGTGCGCACGGTGCTGCGGGCGCCGTCGCAGCCGACCAGGTAGGCCGCCTGGAGGGTGGAGGGCCCGTGCGGTCCGGCGATGTGCACGGCGATGTGGTCGGGGTGCTCGGTGAGGCCGGTGACCTCGTGTCCGCGCAGGATGTGCGCGCCCAGGTCGAGGGCCTGGCCCTCCAGCAGTGCCTCGGTGCGCTCCTGGGGCAGGGCGAGGGTGTGGGGGAAGGGGCTGGGCAGGCGACGGAAGTCCAGGCGGGAGTCGAGGGCGCCGAAGTGGCCTCCGGGCAGCGGTATGCCCTCGCTCACGAAGGGCTGATGCGCGCCGCGGGAGGCAAAGGTCTCGATGGTGCGGGGGTGCACGGTCAGGGCGCGGGAGCGGGAGTCGCGTTCGGAGCGGGGCTCGATCACGGCGACGGTGATGCCGGCGCGGCGCAGTTCGCCGGCGAGCCACAGGCCCACGGGTCCGGCACCTGCGACGACAACCTGATAGTTCATGATCTTTTTCTTTCTCGACACAGACTCTTGGTCGGTGACCAATACTTGGCATGGAGTAAACTAGGTCAGTGACCAAGAAGCAAGCCGGAGAAGACGCCGCTGGCCGGCTCACCTGCGCCGCCGTGATCGATGCCGCCCTCCGGGTGCTGGACGAGCGCGGCCTGGACGGGCTCTCCACCCGGGCGGTCGCCGACCGCCTCGGGGTGCGGATGAACACCGTGCTGTGGCACGTGAAAACCAAGGCGCGGATGCTGGAGCTGATGGCCGACGCCGTCCTCGCCGGTATCCGCTACGACGACCTGCCCGACGCCCCTGTGGCACGCGCCCGTGAACTGGTCGGCCGTTACCGGCACGCGTTGCTCGCCCATCGCGACGGCGCCGCCCTGGTCACCGGCACCTATACGGCCGAACCGAACACGCTGCGCTTCGCCGACCGCCTCATCGACGCGTTCCTGGAAGCCGGTGCCGATGAGCGGCAGGCGGCGTGGACGGCGTGGACGGTCAACTACTTCACCCTCGGCCTGGCCCAGGAGGAGCAGGCCGAGGGCGCGGAGGACGACGCGAGGCTCGCCTGGGCCGTCGAACGCGGCGCACACCCGGCGCTGCTGCGCGTCCTGCCCCATCTCCGGCAGAACTTCGACGAGCGCTTCGCCTTCGGCTTGGAGGCGGTTCTGTCCCGCATCCCCGATTGACAGCGCGTCCGCCCGGGGCATCCGGACGTCGCACCGGCAACGGGCCGCGCACCCTGCGCCCGGCACACCCGGCCCTGCCCGACTTGTCGACGGAGCGCACCCTCTCGCGGACAAGAAGGATTCGTTGCTCTCGGGCGAACCGCCCCCACCGGCAGCCGGGTTGGTGCATCCGTGGACGGGCGCCCCTCGCGGGATCCACACTTTTCGCCTCGTGGCGTGCCATGCGGACTGCCCGCGCGACGGACGCGAGGGAATGGCTCCGGCCGCGTTGCCGCGGCCGGAGCCATTCCTGTTCGTCGCGCGGGCACTTCGGTGGAGGAGGCGACCGGTCGGTGCCCAACGGGTCAGGGTGTCTCGCCCCGTCTGATCCTCTCCGCGACGATCTCGATCCACCGGGCCGGCCGGCACCCCCGAAGACGCCCACGCCGATGCCCCTGCACTCGGTCCTTACTCAGGCCACGCTCAGGGACACGCGCCGACGCCGGACCGGGACGGCGCCGACACCGGTCAACGCACCACCGGCGATCAAGGCGGCTCTCGCCGCCGACCAGGCGTTCGTCGTCGTGGGTGACGGGCCCGAAGCCGGTGCCCACACCGCGGACGGGTGTGCGACCGGTCACCGCCTCGGCCACCTCGACGACACCCTCCGCGCCCGTGTCATCACGGCCGTTCCGGGCTCATCTTGGTCGTGCCGCGGACGCACGTCGAGACGATCGAGATCCGTGGCCCGGAACACACGGTGAAGCCGGATATCGCACTCGCCAACGCCCCGCAACGGCACGCGACATGGCCGGCGGAGCGCATCGAAGCACTCACAGCCCTCGGCATGCGATGGAACCGAACCGGGACCGGGACCTCGATCGGGCGCCGCGAACCGCCGGCAACGACCGATCCGACTTCCGCCTTTGATCCGGCCCGACAACCGAAAACCGGAAGGAGGCACGGGCAACTCGACACCGGCCGATACGGCTTCCTGTCACCGCACATTCGGGAAGGTGTCACCGGGATCAACCACGAAGACCCCCTCCGGCCGGCCGAGAACACCCCCCCACCTCCGGTAACACGGGGACTCGAACATCCCAATGACACCCCCACCGCACCCCACACAGGCCGTCGGAATCGATCAACTGGTCGATGCAGCGGACGAGTTCGGCTGGCTCCCCGCCGCCCGAATCGTGCGAGCAGGGCGCTGCTCGTCGTCACCCGCTCCGGAGCGGGGAACTCGGTCCTGATGTTCCCGACGGGCGGCCGACGCCTTGGCCGCGATGTTCGCGTGGCCGCCCGCGGCGACGCCGGCGAGCCGGGTCTGAGGCGGCACAAATGGGCTTTCGCCGGGGGTTGGGGTGGTCGGTGCGGGCAAGTTCGGTGGCCGGCCATGTCGGGAGCAGGGCCGGTATGCGGCAGGTGGCCACGGGGGTGTACACGCCGGTCGGGGTACGGGTGCCGGGCCGGCGGTCCTGGGCGCGGTGGCCGCGATCGAGGACGCCGGCGTCGAGGGGGTGCGGTGTGCGTCAACGGGATCCCCTCGCCTGCGAGGGCATGGCCGAACGTATCGTCGCGTTGGGCGTGGACGCGGTGTCGGTGTCGGTGTCGCTGGACACGGCCGACTCCGCCGCGAACGGCCGCTACCGGCCCGCGCGCAACGGCAAGGACGGCTGGGGCCGGGTCGTCGCCGGTGTCACCCACCTGCTCGACGTCCGTGCCGGCGCCGGCATCGGCCCCCGGGTCGGCCCATACGTGACCATCGGCCGCCGCAACGTCGGCGCCTCGTGCCACGTCCGGCAGACAGCGACGGGCCGACTCAGCGCCGCGCGCAGCTCGGGTCGTCGACGATCACCGCGTTCGCGGGGATGATCACCTCGTCCTCGCCGATCGACACGGAACCCTTGGTCGTCGCGTAGGCGCGCTTGCCGGGCCCGACGCATTTGGTTGCGAGGTTCCCGAACCCGTCGGGAAAGTTGAACACCTCCGCTGGACTGTCATCTCCCCGACCACCGAGCACCGGACCGTCGGCCTTGCCGCGTTCGTCGTAGTACTTCTGCGAGCAACCGGTGACGGCACCGAGAACCAAAACCACCGACACGACGAGCGCCCACCGCGTCGTGTTCACCCGGCGCATGCGGCATCGGGGACGATCTGCACGTTGGAGGGGCCGCTCGCGTTGGTGGTCACGTAGGCGCGAAATCCGTGACCGACGCACTTGGTTGCCAAGTTCCCGAACCCGTCCGGCATGTTGAACACCTGGGCCGGGGTGTCGTCGCCGCGCTGGTTCGCCACCGGCGAATCCCCCTTGCCGCGCTCGTCGTCGTCTCCACCACATCCCGACAACAGCAACACCCCGGCCACCGCGAACGGCACGACGGCCCATCCGAGTCTTCCCACGATCCCCCCGCCCCGTACCGCACTTCGACGAGATCAACCTCGCATCCGGATGGCCGGGGCACCACAGGGACTTCCCCCGATGGCCGGCGACGTCGCCGCTGGACCGGCCCCACGAGCCGGCGCGGGCAGGTGATGGCGCGTCGGTCTTTGGCCTGGGACCGGGACACCACTGGCCCGGAAGAACATGCCTGGATACTCCAGCACGTGACCAGTGCCGGACTACGCAAGGGACGCCACCGCCGCCGTTGCCGGTGCGCCGCAAGGGAGTTCCGCGCCTCACCGTGCGCCGGCGGGTGGGTCTCGTGGGCGGGCCGGCCCGTCAAGGAGCGGATGGGGAGCCGGCCTCTCCCCTTCGATGCGCATCGTCAAAGCCTTGGACCGCGAGGCGCTGCGGGCGCTTGACGAGGGGGCGGGTGCTTGCGGCTTGGTCTTGGCAGCAGTATTCCGTGGCTGGACGCCCACCGGACGGCCACGCCCGGGCGGTGGGGTGCGGCGCGGGCGGGCGTGGGGGAATTTGGCGGTGGCGGGCGGGCTATGGGGGTTTGCCCCCGCTGTTTTGATGTCCCGTCACGGGCCGGAGGGCGCAGGCCCAGTTCACCGAGGCCATCTGCCGCACCTACAACCGGGCGGGCGTCCGCCTGGTCCTCATCGACGAGAGAGGGGAGTCAATAGCGCGGGAATGCCCGGTGGATCGGGCGATGGCCGATGCGCCACCACGTTCGATGGCCCGCGCTGGCAGGCGTCGCCTCCAGGCCGGTCCGCCCCCGCTGCTGCTTCGCCCGGAAGCATCCCGGATGCGAGTGCCGGCTGGATCAGTCGGGCGATCGGGGGTAGTGAGGCGCAGGTCGAGGGTGGAGGTGCGTGGTGGTCGGTGCGTGCGCCGGCGCGCGACGGTGTCACCTGTAGGTGTGGTTTGGCTGCCGGGAGGCGGGTGTTCGGCGTTGTGGGTGCTGTGCTGCTCGAGGCGATGTGCCGGGCCGGTCGTGGTGCCCGCGATCGGTCCGGCCTTGCCGTCCTCGGCCCGCCCTGCGGGGTGGGTCGTGGGGTCGGACACCTTGCGACGTAGGGGGTTTCGTCATGTCCACGATGAGAGAACGGCTCACCGGGCGCTTCGGCAGCGTCGGTATATCGATCGCGGTGGCGGTTGCGGGTCTGACCGCGCCGTTCGCCGTCGGCGGCGCGCAGGCCGCGCCCGGGACGCCGGGTGTGCCGCAGGCGCCTGCGGCGATTTTCGCCGAGGGTTTCGAGAACGGCCAGGGCGCGACGCCGACCCTGCTCACGAACTACACCGGTGGTCCGCCGGTGGGCGAGACGTACACCGCCGACCCGGCCTGGTTGACCGCGTGCAACGGCTGGGTGACGTCGCCGGCCGCGTCGACCACGCCTCCCGCCGGCAGCGGGTGCGTTTCGGGCGACTGGGCTCAGGTCAAGAACCTCGCGGGTGTACTCGGTCGGTGGTCGGGCGGTTCCTCGACGACGAACCACGCCGTGACGGCGTACACCGCGGGCAATCCGGGGGCCGGCAAGGTGCAGTTGGAGACGGCGGCACCGATCCCGTTGCCTGCGGGGCGGCGCTTCATCGCGTTCTCGGTCGACATCGCCGAGGTCAACTGCTTCGCCAACCACTCCAAGTTCAGCTTCTACCTGCTCGACGGCGACCGGGCCACGCCCGCGTTCACGCGCCCGATCGAGGCGTGTGTGGATGCCACGACGACGATCGGCGGGGCCAAGGTCGGCACCTTCACCAGCAACGGCGCCGTGCTGTTCGCCGGCAACCGGGCCGGCATCCGACTGGTGAACGAGCAGCCGAGCGGCACCGGCAACGACGTGGCCTTCGACAACGTCAAGCTCGTCGACGCGAGCCCGCAGGTCGACATCGGCTTCGCGCCGACGCCGGTGCTCACCGGTGGCACCTCGACCCTGACCTTCACGATCACGAACACGAACGAGTTGGGCGCCAAGCCCGGTTGGTCGTTCTCGGACGCGCTGCCGGCCGGGCTCAAGGCGACCGGAGTGGCCACGACGACGTGCGATTCCGGTTCGGTCGTCGCGCCGGCGGGTGGGGGCACGGTCGACGTATCCGGCAACCTGACGGCAGGTCAGGAATCCTGCACGGCGCAGGTCCAAGTGACCTCGGCGGCACGCGGGACGTACACGAACTGCGCGGCCGGCTTCACCAACGTGGTCGGGGTGAGCCTGCCCGGGTGCGCGAGCGTCGTGTTCGACACCATGCGCTTCGACGCGCACGCGTACGGGGCCGCGCTGACGTCCCCGCTCGCGAACATCGGCCCGATCGCCGCGTCCGACGTGACGTGCTCGAACGTCGCTGCGGTCGACACCGACAACGTCGCGACCGTGTCGCTGGGCGTCGTCGGCAACGCGGGCGTGGTCACCACCCGCGCGGAGGGCACGTTCGACGCGAACGGCCTGCAGCGGGCGAACGCGCGCGCCGAGACGGCCGGGGTGAACCTGCTCGGCGGACTGGTCACGGCGGACGTCGTCGAAGCGGTCGCCACCGTGCAGGGCGACGCGAACGGCGGTGCGACGCCGAGCGGTTCGGTCACGTTGGCGAACCTGCGGGTGGCCGGGGTGCCGGTGGTGAACCCCAACGTCAACGTGGATATCACGATCCCGCTGGTGGCGACGGTGCGCGTGAACGAGCGGGTGGTCGACCCCAACGGTCGGGGGATCACGGTCAACGCGCTGCGGATCACGTTGTTGTCCGGCGTGAGCGTCGTGGTGTCGCATGCGCGGGTGGCGCTGACGTTGCCGGGAGCCACGTGCCCGACCGCGTGAGATGAGGCGAACGAGCCCGGGCGCGGCGGCCGTTCACGGTCGCCGCGCCGCGTGTGTGGCGGCGGTGGCGGGTACGGCGTTGTCCGAGACAGAGCCGCGATCGTGTCGGGGCGGCACTGTGTGGCGCTACGCGGTTCTCAACTCTCCTTCCCACGTGTCGCGTGTCGGGTTTCGAGTGTCGGGTGCCCACGGCGCGTCGAATCGTTTCGTCGGCGATTGCCCGGCGTATCGATGTCGTATTCCACTTCGTCCGATGGATGTCGTCGCTGGATCCCGCGCGCGGGCGCACAGCCCGGGCGGCCCGGACCGGTGGCCGGCGGGTGGCCGGCGGCCGGTGTGGCATGCCTGGGGACATAGGTCACGAACCGCTTCCGGCAGGGCCCCGTGCTTCGCAACGAAGCACACCGGATTCACGAACCGAAGTCCCATGTCGCAAAACACGGACCAACATTCGCCATCGGTACCCCACCACAGGTCGGAGCGCCGCGCCCGAACAACGCGGCACCGCCTTCCGGTTGTTGCGACATGGCACCCGGATCGTACGGAATCATCCGCATCCTCAAGTCATCCCTGCGGCATCCACAGCGGCGGCGACGAAGGAGGCGACCAGGCGGCGGCGGTCCTGCTGTGCCCACGCGAGGACGAGTTCGCTGTGGGGGGCGTCGATCACGGGCCGGTAGACGAGGTCGGGGTGCATGGGCTGGGCCAGCGAGCGGGGCAACATCGCGATGGTGCGTCCCAGTCTGATCATGTGTAGGGCTTCGGCTGCGTCCGTGACCTCGGGGCCCGGCTCCGTCTCGGGTGCTCCGGTCCAGCGCACACCCTTCCAGCGTGGCAGTGTCTCCCGGGCGAGGTCGGCGAGTGTGACCCCCGGGTGAGAGGCGAGCCGGTGGTCCGGCGGCAGGATCACGACACGTCCTTCGACCATCAGGGTTTCGTGGTCCAGGCCGGTCATGTCGTCGAACGGCGCATACAGCAGGGCAACATCCGCGCGGCCATCTCGGACGTAGTCGGCGCGGTCGGTGGCTCCGCCGAAGAGGATGTCCACCCGGCGGGCGTCGGGCCGGCCGGCGTAGGCGGCCAGGATGCCCGACAGGAGGTTCGCGTCGCCGCCCGGTTTGATCACCAGGCGCAGATGGGCCTGCCGATCGCCGGCCCGGCGGGCCTTCTCGGCGGCCGCGCCGACGGCGTTGAGGGCGTGCCGGCCGTGGTGCAGGAGTGCTTCGCCGGCGAGAGTGAGGGCGACGTGCCTGCTGGAGCGCTCCAGCAGCGTCACTCCGAGCCGGGATTCCAGGCGCCGGACCGCTTTGGACAGGGCCGGCTGCGCGATCGCCAGGCGGGCCGCTGCGTGACCGAAGTGCAGTTCCTCGGCCACGGCGACGAAGTACTCCAGCTCGCGGGTCTCCAGCTCGGCCATGCCGCGACACTACCGCGCAATCCATTCCTGCCAGGCATCGAAAGAGAACGGATGGATCTTGGACAGGTGCCGGAAACGCCTGTTCCCTGGAGGCATGATTCACCACACGATGATCGTGGCGTTCGACAGTCCGATTCCTGCGAGTGAGCTGGACCGGTACCTCGAGGAGTTCGAGGAGCTCGTGATGGGTTCCGATCTGGTCGAGTCGGTCGCGGCCCGGCACCATATTCGTGTCCCGGGCGACGACCACGCTCCGGTGGCCATCGCCAGCGCCATCCTGCAGCTACGCGTGGCCGATCTCGATGCCTTGAACGCGACCTTCGGCATGCCCGGGGCGATCGACCTGATCAAGCGCTGGCAGAGCCGCTACCCGTACAAGGCGATCTGGGTCAACCACGAGCCGCTGGCATGAGCAGCCGCAGCGGCGGCGCTTCGGCCGCAGTGTGACGCCCGAAGCGCCGCCGCGCCGCTTTCGTACCGCAAGCGGCCTCCGGATCGCCGATCGTGCTCCGGCCGGCCCGACGCACCAACGCCGCGCTCCCGGCTGCCCGCCTCGGCTCCGACCGGGCCACCACCGTCGAGATCGACACCCGCTCGCCGCAAATGCCCGGCGAGCGCCGGACATGTCGGGTGCCCCACGCCCGGCGACCTCGTCCGGTGGTCACGCGATCACGCGAAGCCGGAACCGGAACCGGAACACCGGCACGTGATCGTGCGTCAGACTCCGGTATCGCGCGGTCGGTTCGCGGCTCATGCCGACTCCCAACGCGGTTTCCACATCGATCGCCAAACGGTTCGGGGCTGCGCCGAGCGCGGTCGCGGTGGCGCCGAGTGCCCTCGAAATGGGCCCGAGCTTCGGGCTTGACGGCACAGTTATTGAGTAATAACTTACTTCGCATGGCAGCCCCCAGCCGCGCGACCGGCACCGTCCGGATGAGCGCCGACGAACGTCGCGTCGCAGTCATCCGCGCCGCCGTCGCCGAATTCGCCAAGGGCGGCCTGAACGGCACCTCCACCGCGGCGATCGCGAAGCGCGTCGGCGTCTCGCAGCCGTACCTGTTCCGCCTGTTCGATGACAAGAAGGCGCTTTTCCTCGCCACCGTGGAGTACGGCTTCGACCGTGTCGAGGAGCGCTTCCGCCGCGCCACCGAAGGTCTCACCGGCTTCCCGGCGATGCATGCGATGGCGCACGCCTACCACGACTTCCTCGGCAACGACACCGATCTGCTGCGCATCCAGCTCCAGGCGTACGCCGCGGCCGAGGACCCCGAACTGCGGGCCGACATCCGCAGGTTCTGGGATCGGCTGGACTCGTTCGTCCGCGAGGTCACCGGAGCCGACGGCGACGAGCTCACCAACTTCTTCGCTCGCGGCATGCTCTGTAACGTCGTCGCCTCGCTCGACCTGCCCCGCGACCGGTACTTCAACGACACGCTCTCCGCGGAAGGCGAGCTGCTCAGCTGCGACCTGTGCGAGAGCCCCGAGCGGTTCGGCGGGCCACCCGCAGCCACGCCGTCCGACTGAACCCCGTTCGCGCCACCCGCCGGACCTTCTTCGCGCACCGCGGGCAGCCGTCGGGGCGGAACTCTCCGACCCTCAAAAGTTAGTAATCAATAACTAAATTCGGTGTCTCCTCGATAGTAAGTCATCAATCACTACCTCCGGACTCGACCCCAAGGGATCTCATGAGCAAGCAGCAGGCGCGACCCGCGACCGGATCGCGCACGGTCCTGTGGACCTTCCTCGCCTCGAGCTTCGCCCTCTTCATGGCCTCGCTCGACAACCTCGTCGTCACCACCGCCCTGCCGTCCATCCGTGACGACCTCGACGCCGGGATATCCGAGCTGGAATGGACGGTGAACGCCTACACCCTCAGCTTCGCGGTGTTGCTCATGCTGGGCGCCGCACTGGGCGACCGATTCGGCCGCCGCCGGATCTTCGCGACCGGGATCGGGATCTTCACGGTCGCCTCCGCGATCGCCGCGATCGCCCCGAACTCCGACACACTCATCGTCGCCCGCGCCCTACAGGGTGCCGGGGCCGCCGCGATCCTCCCGATCAGCCTCACGGTTCTGACCCGCGCGGTCACCCCGGAGAAGCGCCCGATGGCCCTGGGTCTGTGGGGCGGCATCAACGGACTCGCTGTCGCCCTGGGCCCACTGGTCGGCGGTGCCGTCGTCGAACACGGCTCCTGGCAGTGGATCTTCTGGCTGAACGTCCCGCTCGGCCTGGTCCTGGTCCCGCTCACGCTGCGCAAGGTGGACGAGAGCTTCGGCCCCAACAGCCGCCTCGACCCGGTCGGCACCGTCCTCGTCAGCCTCGGCCTGCTCGGCCTCGTCTTCGGGCTGGTCCGCGGTGAGGGCCACGGCTGGTCCAGCGTCGGCGTCATCGCCCCGATCGCCGTCGGTGTCGTACTGCTCGCCGCTTTCGTCGGCTACGAGCGCCGCGCCGCACAGCCCATGCTGCCCATGACGATGTTCCGCAACCGTGCCTTCACCGCCCTGACCTTCTCCGGGCTGCTCATGTTCGCCGGCGTCTTCGGCTCGATCTTCCTGCTCACCCAGTACCTCCAGGGCGTCCAGGGCTACTCGCCGCTCGAAGCGGGTCTGCGGATCCTGCCGTGGACGATGATGCCCGTGGTCATCGCGCCGCTCGCCGGCCCGCTGGCCGCCCGGATCGGCGGCCGGCCGCTCGTCGTCGCGGGTCTCGCCCTGAGCGCGGCGGGTCTGGCCTGGTTCGCGCTCACCGCGTCGACCGACGTCACCTACGCGCAGCAGATCCCGGCCCTGATCCTCAGCGGACTGGGCATGTCGCTGTACTTCATCCCCACCGCCGGCCTGCTGATGTCCGTGGTCCATACCGACGAGCAGGGTGTCGCCTCCGGAGCCAACAACGCGATGCGCGAACTCGGCGGCGTCCTCGGCGTCGCGGTGCTCGCCTCGGTCTTCAGCGCCAACGGCGGCTTCACTTCGTCCCAGAGCTTCGTCGACGGTCTCGTCCCCGCGCTGTGGGTCGGCGTGGCCCTGGCCGGCATCGGCTCGGTCACCGCCGCGCTGATCCCGCGCACCCGCGCCGAGGCGGCGACGAACGCCCCGGCCCCGAAGGTCCCGATCGGCGTCTGACCCCGCACGCCCGCCGGCACCCCGCGGGCGCGTCCTCTCCGGAGGCCGCGCCCGCAGGCGTACGCGTCGCCTCCGCCGCGCCGACCGGGACCCGGCCCGACGGTCCCCACCGCGCGACGCGGCGGCCCCGCCCACCGTCGTCGCCCGGCGACGGTGGCCGCCACCGCCGACCGGCAAGCCCCGAGTCACGCGCGGAACATCACCCCGCGCATCCGAAACACCGGCCCGCGCACACGACTCGGTTCCGCGAGGCTGGCCACGGCAACCTCGAACAGACCGTCGAGGCCCGCCACGAAACCGGGGCCGAGGCAACCGGCAACAGCTTCGTACAGGGCCGCCGCCGGCGATTGCCCGCCAACGCGGGCATCGACGAGGTACACCCGTACTCCAATAAAGCGGATCCTTGGAGGAGTTCCGCCCGGAACGCACCACCGGCGACGAAGACAACGGCGCACGGCCGTGCAACCCCTGCAGGGCGCCGTCAAGAGTGTGGTGGAGCGGACGTTCGGAGCGATCAACACGCCGTCCTGCCGACACGTCGCGGAGGTCGCGGTTGGATCAGTACTGGTAGAGCGCTGTCAGGCGAGGCAGACGGTGTCTCATCTCGGCCTGATCGCCGAAGTCGAAGTTCCAGTCGGGGTCGAGATTCGGGTATCGGATGGTGAACACATCGGCGGGGAGTTCTTCGCCGGTCGCCGTTTCGTGTGCGTTCCAGGCGATACTCAGTGCTTCCTCGCCGTCGATGTCCGCTCCGTCGGCCGCTGCGGCTCTGATCACCGGGAGTTCGGCGAGTGCGTCGGGGTCGGCGAGGACGCGCTCGAAGGTGTCGCGGCCTTGCAGGATCAGCCAGCCGCGGAAGTAGTCGAAGCCGTCGTCGGAGCATCCGCCGTTGATCACGTAGGCGGCGGCCCACAGCGGACTCCGGTAGGACGCGGCCATCAGGTCCCACAGAGCCTCTTGGCCGGCGATGATCTCGGCGCGAGGGCGATCAGCCAACAGAGAACTGGCCCGGTGGGCAAGCGCGTTGCTGTCCGCGAGATCGGGCAGTCCGCGGCGGGCGTCTTCGATCAGCGTCCAGAACCCGTTGGTGTCCATGGCGGTCGAGGCTGTCATCTCGAACCGACAGCACACTGCTGCGGCACGTTGCCGGTCTCGGCGGACGGGCCCGCGTCCAGGTTCGGAAGGCCCGTTCGGACGGGCCGCCGCTGAATGAACGGCCCCGGGCGCATCGCGGATGCCGTCGTCGTCAGGCGTTCGACACGTTCCCTCTTTCCGCGCAGCGCGACCAGGGTCTGTTCGAGACCCGAGACCCGAGACGCGAGACCTCGCCGAGCCACCGGCGTCGGCATTCCCGGGCTCGGCAATCCGGGTGCCGAGGTTGTCTTCGAAGTCGCGCGCGAGCCGGTTCTCGAGTTCCGCCGACTCCTCCGTGGGCGGCGGCTCCCGCGTCCGGGCGGTCGTCGGCGGGCTACCGCTGTGCGCGGCCGACCGTCCCGGGACCGGCACTCCCGCCCGGGCCTGCCCGTTCGCGCGCTCCGTATCCGGTCCTCGGCGGCGGGCGGGGCGGATGATATTCGCTCGCGCCCTCTCGCCGGCTTGATCGCGGCCGCGAGGTCGGCGCGTGCCTGCGCGGTCGGACCATCACCACGACATCCGTGAAAAGGACTATGACGGCCGTGCTCTGTGCATCGCCCCGCCCGATCGGCCCGCATAGATTCGAGACGATCGTGGGTGGTGACCTCGTCCGGTGTCGGTCGCTGTGGGCCGATGCCGTCGAGTCGACACGCCCGTACCCGCCGCCGCCGAGGAAGGTCGACGTGGACATCGACGACACGGACATCGACAAGCCGCACAGCGAAGCGCCGGACGAAGCCGCTTCGCGGGGCATCACCCGGAAGAACCTGTTCAAGGCCGCGCTCGTGGCCGCGCCCCTGCCGTTTCTGATCGGCGGCGTCCCCGCGCTGGCCCGCTCCTCGCGCGACTCGGGCACCGATCTGGCTCCGACGCCGTTCTGCCACGACGGCGACGCACCCACGATCGCACAGACCGAGGGGCCGTACTTCAAGCCCAACTCGCCCTTGCGCACGGTACTCGCCACGTCGAGCACCCCGGGCATCCCGCTCACCGTGACCGGCTACGTCTTCGGCCGCCAGTGTCAGCCGCTCGCCAACGTGCTCCTGGACTTCTGGCAGGCGGACACCAACGGGACCTACGACAACACCGGATTCGCCTTCCGCGGCCACCAGTTCACCAACGCCCTGGGCGCCTACAAGCTCACCACGATCGTGCCCGGCCTGTACCCGGGCCGCACCCGACACCTGCACATGAAGGTCCAGGCGCCCAACCGCGGCATCCTCACCACGCAGACGTACTTCCCCGGTGAGCCGCGCAACAACACCGACACCATCTACGACCCCCGACTGCTGATGACAGTTCGTCAGGTCGGGTCGGGTCGTGAGGCGTCGTTCGACTTCGTGCTCAACATCAACGGCACACCACCGACGACTCCGCCCACCGGCCGCGCATGGGCGGTCGGTACGAACTACGCCGTGGGCGACCAGGTCACGTACGGCGGCTCGACCTACCGCTGCCTCGTGGCCCACTTGTCCCGACCGGGCTGGGAACCGCCGAACTACGACTTCCTGTGGCGGCGCCTCTGACCCTCTCGTCCGACCCGGGAACCGGCCGGCCCCGTCCTCACGGTCCGGGGCCGGCCGGTTCACCGCGCACACGCCGCGAACGCGCTCGCACGCTCGAGCACACCGGCCGTACCCCCTACGGTCGCGTGCGCGAACACCACTGCCCACCCCGGTCGCGCATCCCGGGTCCGCCTCGGATCCGATTCACGTGTGTCCCGGCCCGGACCCGACAACCCGCCCTGACCGGCCGACCGACACCTCCCACGCCACGGGGGAAGTTCCCCTCGGTCGCGGCCGACGCCTCGGGGATCCGGTTGGCCGCGCCGTGGCCCCGCCGCATGGTGCCCGGCCCGCCGGCGCACCCTGCCGCAGGGCCGGACGCCGTGCGGACGCTTCGCCGCTGCGATCGACCGAAGCGGATATATGTCCCCCTGCGGCACGCGCGCCCGGCCGCGAACGGCCACGACGGCCCGACCGTGGGCATGCCGCGTGCCCGGCGGTGCTTGCCGCAGCCGCCCTCGTCACACCGGCTGAGCACGTCCTCGGCCGGTAGGCGTCCGTCTGCGCCGCGTTCACCCTCCGGCGCAGCGGCCTCAGGCTGCCGCGACGCGCCGCGCCCGCGGGCGGTTGCCTTGCAGGGCCGCGCGCAGCGTCGGACCCAGGATCCGGCGTACGTCCGCCGCCGACGGGCGCGTGGCGGCCGGCAGCGGCTGGAGGTAGCGGGTGAAGATCAGGCCGCCGATCACGACGACCACCGCGGTCGCGCGCTCGGTCGCGTCGGTGCCGCCGAGATATTCAGCAATCTGCGGCAACACCTCCCCGTCGAGATACTCGCGCAGTACCCCCATCACGTCCTCGTCCTGCAGCGCTTCGCGGTTGACGACGGTCGCGTCCCACAGGTCGGTGACGGCTTGCAGAATCCGGTCGGCGACCCCGGCCGGGTCGCCCTGCAGTGCCTCGCCGAGCCCCAGCGACTGCGCGCACTGCAGCTCTGTGACCTCGCCGAACAACTGCTGCTTCGACCCGAAGTGGTACTTGATCAGCGCCTGGTCCACGCCCGCCGCGGCGGCGATCACCCGCAGCGTCGTACGCCGGTAGCCGTGCTCGAGGAACAGCACGCGTGCGGCCTCGGCGATGAGCGCTCTGGTCGGCGGATTGCCGCGCGGACGGCCCCGGGATTTATTCATCGTCCTTGGATACCACGTGTCCGCCCGGCCACAGTCGACCCCAGCGAGCCCCGCGGACACCCCCGGGGCCGGCAACAAGGAGCGACACATGCGCATCACCGTCTTCGGCGCCACCGGACCGACCGGCCGCCGCGTCACCGCCCAGGCCCTCGACGCCGGCCACGAGGTCACCGCCGTCTCCCGCCGGGCGGACGCACTCGCACCCCGCGCGGGCCTGACCGTCGCCAACGTCGACGTGGCGAACGCCGACGCCGTCGCCGCGGCCGTCGCGGGCAGCGACGCGGTCGTCTCGGCGCTGGGTGTGCCACCCACCAGGGAAAGGGTGACGGTCTATTCCGACGGCGTACGCAACATCCTCGCCGGCATGGAACGGCACGGCGTCGAACGCCTCGTCGCGGTCAGCTCCAGCGTGGCCGACCCGAACTGGCGGCCCACCGGCGAACACTTCTTCAACCTCGTCATGGACCCGCTGGTCAACCGCAAGGTGGCCGGGACCGCGCACGAGGACATGCGCCGCATGGAAGCCGTGCTGCGGGCAAGCCGGTTGGACTGGACGATCGTCCGCCCCGGCGGACTGTTCGAGCACCACGAGGTCACCGACTACGAACTGGGCGAGGACAGCGTTGACGCTCTCTACACCGCGCGCACCGATCTCGCTGCGGCCATGCTGAGTCAACTCCGGGACGGCCGGTTCGTCCGCAAGGCGATGGGTGTCGGGACCCGCGGCGTCAAGATGAGCATCCCCAAGCTGATCTACCGTCAGGCCAAGGCCCAGAGGGCGGAGAAGGCCGCCGCGGCGCAGAAGGCGGGGGTGGCCGGGTGACGCCCGGTGCCGAGGCGCTCCTTGCGTTGCCCAGCGTCGGGACACTCACCACCCTGCGCCCCGACGGTTCCCCGCACGTGGTCACCGTCCGGTTCACCTGGGACCGTGCCGCACGGCTGGCCCGCGTTCTGACGATCGATACGACCCGTAAGGCCCGCAACCTGCTCGCGGCCCCCGGCAGCCGGGTCGCGATCTGCCAACCCGAGGGCCCCCGTTGGATCACGCTCGAAGGCACGGCCACCCTGACCGCCGACCCGCGACGCGTCCGCGAAGGCGTACGCCGCTACCTCGCCCGCTACGGATCCCCGCCCCCGTCGCCCCCGGGCCGGGTCGTCATCGAGATAGCCGTGGACCGCACCCTGGGCCTCCACTGACCCGCGCCCGACACCACCCCACACGAACCGGCGACCACCGGCCGGCCCGTGGCAACGACGCCTCGCCCAGCCGCCGGAGCGGAACCCGGGACCGGAACCGGGGCGCAGCAACACCTCACCGGCGACGGCACCGGACGCGACGACATCGCCGCGACGCACGAAGGGGCCGACGCGTCGTCGGGCCCGTGCGGTGCACGGCGACCAAGTTCCTCGGCGGACACGGCACCGCGATCGGCGGGATCGTGGTGGACGGCGGCACCTTCGACTTCGGCGCGTACCCGGACCGCTTCCCGGGCTTCACCGAGCCGGACGCGAGCTACAACGGTCTGCGCTACTGGCCGGACCTGGGTGCGCAAGCTGGACGAACTCACCGTGCCGGAACAGCGCGTGGTCGACAACGCGGGCTTCTTCCACGCCGGAC
>NZ_JBEXUX010000080.1:0-42129 GCF_040629175.1 Embleya sp. NPDC005971
GACGTGCGGTGAAAGTCGCATGCGTCGTTTGGGCTGGGGGCCGTTGGAAAAGGGCCTGCACACGCAGGAACCTCGCCAACGGCCCACCAGTACTCCGCTCCACTCACTCGCCCGCGCGGTCGAGCGCACCGCCCACGCCCACCGCGCCTGCCTGCGCAAAAAGACGCCGAGGTCGACGAACCCGACAAGCCGCAGGAGGTCCTGACGACGACGGAACTCGCAACCTTGACCGGCCCGCCCGAGCCGGACGACCCGCCCAACAGCCAGATACTCGCCCGGGTGCGCCAATGGCACGCCGACATCCACTACCTGCGCGACCGCGGCTGGACCATCAGCGCGATCGCCCGCCGCCCGGGTCGCGACCGCAAGACCGTCCGCCACTACCTGACGACCGACCTCGACCAGATCCTCGCATCGGCGCGCGACCGCCGGCTCAACGGCCACCTCAACCGCTTCAAGCCCTACCTCCGGCACCGCTTCCGCTCCGGAGCCACCAACGCCGCCGCCCTGTTCCGCGAGATCCGCGAAAGCGGATACCGGGGCAGCCGCGTCGCGGTCACCAAGTACATCGCGACCTTGCGCGACGGCACCGCGACCATCGAACCCAAACGCGCGATCCCCGGCCCGCGGCGAATCACGACCTGGATCATGCGCCACCCGAACGCCCTGACCGCCGAGCAACGCGACCAACTCAACCGCGTTCCGGCCGCATGCCCCGACCTCGCCGCAGCCTCCGACCTTGCGCACGAGTTCGGCGCCCTCGCCCGCGAACGCCGCGGAACCGACCTCACCGCCCGGATGACCCGCGCCCTCGACCACGGCCCGCCACCGGTCCAAGGATTCGCCGCGTTCCTCCCGAACGACTGGGACGCCGTCATCAACGGCCTTACCTTGCACTGGAGTTCCGGATCAGTCGAGGGCCAGGTCACACGCATCAAGCCAATCAAGCGGAGGTCATACGGGCGCGCTTCGTTCACCCTGTTGCGAACCCACGTACTCGCGCAACCGCCCTGACCGATTGTCGTGCGGGTGGCATGCGATCGCTGGCCGACCTACTCGGCAGCAGGGGGAGAAGTCCAGGTCCTGTCGTGGTCGGCGAGCGCTCGCTCGATCTCGCCCACGTACTGTCCCAAGTGGAACCGGGCTTCGACGACGGCCTGGCCGTCAGGGCCTGGATACATCAGGTCGGACCACACAACCGTCTCACCGCGCAGGCCCAACCGTATGTCGACGCCGCCGGCGCCCGAATCGGAGGGATCCCCAAACGCCACCCGCACGCGGCGAACCACATCGGTGGGGTAGAGCGGCCCGCCGGGGCGAAGCAGGACCCCCGGGTGGACACCGACCGCTCCCTCGTAGCCGCGCGCAACCACGTCGAGGCCATCGACGAAAATGTAGGTGTGCACGGCCGAGCACAACGGTGGTCCAGGACAACTGCCGACGAGAAGCCTGCAGATCGAACCACCACGTCGCAGACCGGAGCGTCCGGCCCGGAGCGTGTGCGGGGACCTACGCGGCATCTACCCGAAGTGACGTCATGTCCCCACGATAGTCATGACCCACATCATGTCCCGCTCGAGCCCGACCGTCACGAAATATCCGCCACAGCCGAATCCGGAGATTCTCATCAACGACGGGAGGCGGAAGGTCGTCCACGATCTGGTGAACCTCACGGCCTTCCATCGCGCGGCGGATGCCGGCGACGCGATGATCAAATACCTGAGCTGCTGAGAACCCGTCCGATCCCGGATCTTCATCGAGACACGGACCCGGTGCGGATCGGTTGAGCAGCTGCGGTGTCGAAGGTTTCCGCGCACGATGCGAAACCCGCGGGCTCAAACACAAGGTCGAGCTGTGCTTCACACCGACCTACGCCTCGGGGGCGAACCCGATCGAGGCGCACTTCGGACCGCTGCGGCAGTTCACCAGCGCCAACACCCACCACCCGACCACACGGTGCAGACCGTGGCCCTGCACACCTACCTCCGCCGGCGCGACGCCAACGCCCGCCACCACGTCGTCCTGGTCGCCGAACGCAGGGAGCGCGCCCGCATCCGCGGCGAGAAAGGCATCCGCCAGGGCGGCCGACCCGCTCTCGCCGCATGATCACGCAACATGGCGCACGTTCCGGGTCACGGCACCACCTCCGCCGCGGATCCGTCGGGGCTACTTGACCAGCCGGAAGGCGCGATGCCCGACCCAGGCCCGCAGGAACTCCGCCGTTCCCAGCGCCATCCGGTCGTCGTCCGCGATCCCCCACGCTCCCGGAAGGCCGGCGACGACCGACGCCTGCCCGTCCGGCGGCTCGGCTTTGGCCACGCCCCCGATGACGTCCATGACAGCGGCGGTCAGCAGGGCCGTGGCCACGTGGTCGATCCCGCGATTGCAGCCGGCGCTGACATTGACGGCATGGGTCGGCCTGAAGCCGAGGACGGCCTCCACCTCCGGCTCGTCCGCGTGCTCGGCCTCGAAGATGCTCTCGTCGCCGACGCCCGGCCCCATCACGTAGACCAGGAAAGGCCGACGCTGGTCCTCGCGCTGCGGATCGAATCCCACCACGGCCGTGAGCTCCTGGTCCGCGGAGGCGTTGCCGAGGAGTGGAAGCGGGAACGGCTTTCGCCGGTCCTCCTCCCGCCCGTCCTCGACACCCAGGCGCCCTGCGGGCACGTTGACGTCGAAGAACCCGGACCGCTTCTCGGCGAAATAGGAGGAAAGCCCCACCATCAAAGCGCGGAACTCCCGCAGCACAGCCGGGGAGAGCCGTTCCGCCAACTCGATCACCAACATCGGACCAGACATGCCGGGAGCCTGGATTGATCGGCTCCACGACCGCTCGAATTATTCCCACACCGAGTGAACGTCACGCCGCCCGCCGACCGCACGGGCCCGTCGCCGGCGCCCCGCCCCGTCAACCCCGTCCCGTCGATCCCTCCTCCGCAACGACCTCGGCCGAGTTCCCGAAGGCGCGGACGGCCGCGGACGCGGGATACAGCGGGCTGCGCGGATCGACGTCCACGGTCCAGCCGTCCGCGGCGTAGCGGCGCAGCAGGTCGGCGGTCCAGGTGGTGTCTTGGGGGTCGGTCGGGATGTCGTAGGGGCTGTGGAGCACCAGGACGGTGATGGGGGTGTCCCAGCCGGACCAGGTCGCGGTTTTGCCGTCGCGGACCGGGCGCAGGACGTGTTCGACGCGGCGTGCCCGCAGGAAGGTGCTGGCGTCTCCGCGTAGTTGCGGTACGGCTTCGAGGGTGCCTGCGCGCAGGGTCATCGTGGACAGGTGGTCGCCGACGGCGGGTACGGTCGCGCCTTCGTGGCCGTCGTCGCGCGACAGGGCCCCGAGGTAGTTCCGGGATGGTTCGTCGACGGGGCCGACGTTCTCGTACAGTTCGATGCGTACTCCGAGTTGGACCATCGGGCCATCGTCGTCGAGGGTCGCCGCTCGCCGCAGGCGGTTGCGTGAGTGAAGGAGGAGTCGGGTTTCCCGCGTCCCGACGGCAGGACCGTCCGTGGCCACCCCGCCCTCCCCGCCCCACCGCGACGAGACTTTGGATCGTCGGTCGCTCGAGTCGCTCCGCGCTCGGGGCGCCACGAGTGCGCAATCGGGTTCTCGCAGCCCGGGGGCGGGCCGTCGTCTGCCGGGCACACCAAGCCCGTGAGGCCCCGGACCGACCCTCACCATCCACCACACCCCCGTCCCGGGATCGTCCGCACTCCGGCGGGCGGGGCACCGTCCCGCCCGCGCCGCCGGGTGCCGTCCGGCCGCTGGCTGCGGCACGCACGCGCGGGATCGATTGTCGGCACCGGCCCCTACGGTGCGGCGGATGGACATCGAACCTTCACACCCGCAGCAGGACTTCTTCGACCGGGTGCCACCGAACACCGTCACGTTCCTGTTCGAGCGCGGACACGTGGACGCGGTGGTCGAGGCGGCACGCCGCGGGGAGTGGGAGTGCGCCCGGGGCGCGGTGGAGCACTTCCTGAGGCGCGGCGAACCCGGGGCGGCGTGGGGGGTGATCGCCCCGTTCGTGGCGACCGGTCGGTGGTCGGCCGCCCGGGAGGCCGCCCCGGTCCTGTGCGCCCTCGGGCGTGACGGGGAGGCGATCGCAATGGTGCGCGCGCACGCCGAGGGCGGCGAACGCGACGCCTGGAACACCCTGGCCGAACTCCTGGCCGGCGACGACCGCATCGACGAGGCGATCGAGGCGCTGCGCCCGCGCCTGGGCGACTGGTACCACCTCGAGGCACTGGTCGAGGTCTCCGAGGGCCGTGGGCGTGATGCTCGCGTGATCGACCTGTTGGCGCGCGTTTGTGGTGGGGGCGGGCCGTGGAATCGGGCGATCATGCTCGCCCGGGTGTTCGAGCGTGGCGGTCGGGTGGACGAGGCCGTGGAGGTGCTGCGCGCGCGGATCGACGACCCGGCGCACATGCAGGTCAACGACGTCGAGGAGTTGACCGCGGTCCTGGCCCGGCACGACCGCCTGGACGAGCTGCTGCTGCTCACCGCCGGCCCGCACGCCCGCTGGGCTTTCTCGTCCCTGGCGGAGCGGTTGGAGGAGTCGGGCCGCGTCGACGAGGCGATCGAGACGCTGCGCCGCGCCGCCCGGGAACGAATGCCCTACGCGGCGGGTTCGTTGGCGTTGCTGCTCGCGCGCGCCGGTCGCCCGGGCGAGGCGGTGGAGGCGGTCCGCCCGGCGTTGGACGGTGCGGACTGCGGGTGCCTGCTGTACGAGTTCCTGGACGTCCTGGTCGCCGCCGGCGGCGCGGTGGCGGCGCTGGAGCTGGTGACCGCAGCGGCGGAGCGCAACCCGCACGTCGCGGAGCACGCGAGGAGTCTGCGGCCGTGGTTGTTGTCCGAGGCCGGACGGGGCGAGGAGGCGATCGCCGAGATCGTCGCCCGGATCGAAAAGGACGACGAGCGGCGTGCCGTCCAGGAGTTGGCCCAACTGCTGGATTCGGAGGGCAGGGTCGAGGAGGCGATCTCCGCGCTGTGGGAGTACGCCGTCGAAACCGGCTTCGGCCGCACGCACCTGGCCCGCATGTTGATCGGACAGGGGCGCGTCGAGGACGCGATCGCCGTCCACCAGTTGCCGGAGCCCCGCGTCGTGTCGCCGGCGGACGATCCGTGGGGCGCACCGGTGGTCGAACCCGCGTCACCGTGAACCGCAGCGGCCGACCGCGGATGACGGGCTCGGGATCCGTGCGTTCGCGTGTCGAGGTGGCGTGCGGCGCAGCCGGGGCGAGTCCCGACTCGGGAATGGTGCCGAGCGCGGTCCGAGTCCGCGTCCGGGGCGGTGGGATGCGGGGATTCCGCGCCGCCGGACTCGTGGACGAGCATCCGCCGGAGCCCCGTCCCGCTTCGGCCGCGCGTCGCCGGCACGGCCACACATCGACCGCCCGGAGCTGTTGCCTCCCGGGCGCGGTGATGCCGCGGTCGAACGGACGAGCAAGCGGACCCCTGCCGTGCGTGGAGGATCCACGTTCCGTCGCGCGGGTTGTGTCGGGACGGGGGTGACACAACGTCGTGGGAGTTCGCCGTCTCGGGCAACTTCGACTGGCCGTATGCGCCGGGCGCGGGGCTGTGACCGGGACGGCGTCACGGGTCCCGGTGTGCCGGTCGCCGTCGGAATGAAGCGCCGCTGTTGCGGTGTCCTCGTGACCACCGGGGGCAGTGTTCTCACAGCGAAGCAGCGCACCTTGGGCAACGGGGTCGCCCACCTCGGTGCCCGGTCCCGCCGTCGGATGTCGCTCGCACGTTCAGGCTTGCGTTGTCACGAGGGTGGCTTCCTCGGGTTCCCGGCCCGGCCTTCATGCTCGACCTCGGTCCCTTCGAGAGCCCTCCTCCATCGTTGCCTCCACTGCTGGGACATCTCGGGCGACGCGGACAGGCGTCGGATCAGGTCGTGCACGAGTGCCTGGTCGAAGCCCGAGGTGGCCTGCATCTCGACGAGCCATGACGCCGCCGCTTGCATCCAGTACAAGCGGCGGGACTCGACCGCCGAGGAGACCGTCAACTCGAACAGTCGCTCCGGGGAGGCAATCCCACCGTCCGCGAGCGCGTCCCACCGGTCCCGGAACTCGTCCAGGCACTCCGACAGTTCGCGCTCCATGAACGGCCACATCGGCGCGAAACCCGAGCCCTCAAGGCTCGCCCGCCCCTCGCCGGCGACACCGACGCCGATCCGACCGGACGCCAGAATCCCGATCCACGCCCCGTTCCCGCGTGGAAGCACCGGCCGCCACGTCGCCAGATCCTCCCCCACACCGGCAAGCGTACCGACAGCAGGACGAAGGCAACCCATGGGCCGGGTCCAGGGAATACGCGTCGTCAGCGACCCGATCGCGCCGACCTGCATCCTGTCTGCTGACGCCTCCGGTCGAGCAGCGATCCACGCGCCGGTCGTCCGGTGACCGCGATCGTGCCGATGTGGCGGCCGGCGTGCCTCGGCACGCGAAGGGTGTGTGCCCGGACACAATCACCTTGCGCAGCTGCCGCCTTCGCCGGCGGCCGGAGCCCCGGCCCCGCATCGCGGCGGGGACAGGGGTGGGAGGCGTCGGCGGTCGACGCCGGGCCCCTCACGCCGGCGTCGGGGCTCACGGCATTGCGACGGTCACCCGATGCGTTCCGGGTTCGGTCCCGAGGTCGACCTCGCGGATCCGGACGCGGACCCGGTCGCCCTCGCGAAGTCCCGCGCGCTCCTCGTCGGTCGCCGCCAAGAGGGCCACGAGGGTGTCCGAGAGGGTGAGCAGGACGGCCCCACCCTGCGGGACGGCGACGATCGTCGCCGGCACCATCTCGCCGATCCTGCCGGAGAACGGCGCGGCGGGGTTCGCCTCCAGGACTTTTGTGGACAGGTACACCACCGCGTTCGCCTCGTCGACGTACATCACCTCGGCTGTGACGACCTGGCCCACCCGCAGCCGCTCGTTGAAGTCACGGACGTACCCGGACGTCAGATGGAGCGTGTTGATCACGCCCTGGGCATCGTCGAGCCGCACGAAGGCCACCGAACGCAGGACCCGCCGCACCACCCCGGAGCAGATGCGCCCGCTCGGAAACCGCGCTCGAAGATTCGCGACGACTCTCGCGTGATCCGGATCGGAACTCCCCACCATGCCGGGCATTCTCGCGTACGCGCCACCGCACACGATGGAGCGCGTCCACACCTCGGCCCGGCCGATCTCAGCCTGCCGAGGCGAGATTGTGGGGATGACGCAGGGCGTCGAGGGGGTTCCGGAGCCGGTACTTCGCCGATTTTCGGATCGTGAGCCGGGCTGCGTGATCAGACTGGATCGGTTCGGGGGGTGTCGATCGGAAGGGTGCGGCACATGTGGATGGAAGCCAAGGCCGGTATCGATGGGGTGCCCGAATGGGGCACGGCAACCACCGCCGGACTGTTGGAGGTCGGGCAGGCGGTACGGGAGGCGGTCGCGACACCGGCCGTACTGTGCGTCACCGGGGTGGCCGGGGTCGGCAAGACCGGGGCCGTCGCCGCCGCGCTGCGCGCATCGCAACGTGAACGGGGCCGGGACGCGGCGTGGTTGACGTTCCGCTCCCGCCCGACGATGGCGAGCGTGCGGGAGGCGTTGTGGGGGCGACTGTGGCCGGGGCGCGTGGCCCCGCGGTCGCGGATCGACTTCGAACACGGCGTCCCCCGCGCGTTCGAACGCACCCCGCGCACCCTGATCGTCGACCACGCCGACGTCCTGCCGAAGGACGCGCTGGAGTACTTCGCGGCCCTGGCCGAGGACCCGCACGTCGACCTCGCGCTGATCGTGATCGGTTCCCCCGCCTGGGGCGCGGCGCTGCCGAAACGGGTGCCGAAGCTGCGTTCCCTCACGTACCGGCGTGTGCGGTTGGAGCCGTTGACGGACACCGAGGCCGTCACCGTCGTCCCGGGCCTGCATCCGGTGTGGGCGGACACCACCGCCCGCGCGATCACCGACCTGAACCGCGACGTCGGCGGAACGCTGAGCGGATGGCACCGGATCACCGCACACCGGCCGCACCTCCGCCGCAGGAACGGGCGTGTAGCGGAACCGGTGCCGGACCATCGTCCGCCGCCGCCCACGGGGAGGTCGGGGCCCGTGGGAGTGGGACATCCGCGGTGCGCCTGGCGGCGTTGTCGTGCGGGCTGTGCCGCGCGAGGGGGCCACCGGCGGCTCGGTCGGCCGGGCCGGGTCGTGGTCGGTCCGTGCGGAGTTGCCGCGTTGCCCTGTCGGGCGGCGGGGTCGACGCGGCCGTCTCCTCCGAGGGCCGCCGAGACCCGCGAGCCGTACGGATCGTTCGAACCGGTAACGCTCCACACCGGCAACACGCTCACGCGGAACGCACCCTCCCGTCCGTCTGCTTGGCCTCGGTCAAGGACCGTCTTCGGCCAGAGCCCGGCTCCGATCCGTGCCGGGTGATCGGCAGTGGGTCCGGCTTCGTGACCGGATTGTCGGCCGACGCTTTTAGGCTGCGTTCGTCGCGATTGCGGACCGCGGTTTGATCATCGGAGTGAGAACGTGAGCGTGTCCTTCTTCTGGCAACGCGCCTCGGTCGAGGCGGTCTCGTCTTTGGCCCCTGGGGAGTTGCCGGCACTCGTCCCGTACTGGGACCAGCAGCCCGAAGTCTGGAGGGCGGGCCTGGTCACCGGGGTGGAGTTCCACTGCTCGGTGCTGGACCGGGTGCTCGTGGAGTGTTGCCCCGGGCAGGTTTCGGCCGAACTCGTCGTGTATGGCGGTGAGTCGCGCACGGACCTGTGGACCAGCCCCGAGGGCGAGGTACAGGAATGCACCGTCGTCACGACGCTCACCCCCGAAGAGGTCACCGCGGTGGCCGAGACTCTGGGCGGCGCGCCGTATGAAGCCTGGCTCTCCGCGAACCCGGGGCGCATGACCGCGTTGGTGGAGGAACTCGAGTTCTCCACGCCGTGGCACGACGACTGGAGGCGGAAGGTCATCCACGACCTGGTGAACCTCACGGCCTTCCATCGCGCAGCGGCGGATGCCGGCGGCCGATGATCAAGTACCTGAGCTGCTGAGAACCCGTCCGATCGCGGACCTTCATCGCGGATCGACGGTCGAGCAACTGCGGTGTCGAAGGTTGCCGCGCACGATGCCATAACCGCGGGCTCAAGCGACCACGGCATCCGGCGCGAGCGCCAAACCGGCGGCCGCGAGGAAGTGCTCGAAATCGATGTCGCCGCCGCCGGTACCGTCGTCCCATTCGACAAGGAGCCCCGACAGGCCCGCGTTCCACGTCTCGGGGGTGTCGTCCGCATCGTCCGAGCCGCGATGCCATTCCACACTGCCCTCGCCGTGCCGGTATCGGAGGTACAGATACCGGCCTGACACCGTCCAGGCGTTCCACTGCGAAGGAAAGCCGTGACAGGTCTGCACCACCCGCACCAGCGTCCGATCCACGTCCATTCGAGGATGATCGCGCAGCGGCAGGACATGAACAATCGACTTCGGCCGATCGCGATCTCGACCTACCACCGCTGATATCGGGCAGGGATTCAAAAGCAGGCACCAAGCAGGTCCGCGAGGAGGGGGCGCCGATATCCCGGCGAACGCCGCCCGCGGGTGGGTAGCGTCGCGGGATGATTCGATTGCGCACGGTCGCCCCGGCCGTGGCAGCCGCCGTGTTCCTCCTGGCGGGCTGTTCCGACCACGACGGGCCCCACACCCCGGACCCGAACGACACACCCGTGTACCGATCCAACATCTACTACTACTCCGGTAGTCCCTCCCCCGGGCTCGCATGGAACTCCCCGACGGCACGATGACAACGGCAATCCAGCGAACCGTCGGGCACGCCGCCCGACACCGGACCCGACCGACTCCTCGAGATCGCGTCGGGGACCGGGGAACGACACCGCGACGACGGACCCCGTCCGTTGCATCACTCCCCGACGTCCCGCCCTAGCCAGCGCCGTCGTCCCGGGCGTGCACCCGTGGTGGGCGGACACCACCGCCCGCGAGATCGCCGGCCCGTTCGCAGACGTCGGCGGGACGTTGTGCGGATGGCACCGGGTCACCGCACGCCGCCTCGCCGCCTGCGCCGCGGGAACGGGCCCACCTGCGCAGGACCCCCACCCGCCCCGGCGAAAAACGCCCCGACGTGCCCGCCGCCTTGGACGATCTCGTCCTCGAACTCCTCGCCAAGGACCCCGCCGACCGATCCGCCGACGCCGACGGCGTCCACCGACGCCTGCGCGCCCTCACCGCGCACGCACTCCCCCGCGCCCCGGGTCGCCCCCGACGGGCCTGCGCTGTCGGAGGCACCAGCCGCCGAGCCCGACCCGCGCACCCCGCCACCCGCCGGACACGCCCTGGACCCGGCCACGGACCCACCGCCCATCACCCGAACGGTCGCGACGCCCGCAGCCGGCCCCGACCCGCACGACGCCCCGGAGCCACGTTCCGCCGACGACCGAGGCGAAACCGGACCCGACGCCCCCGGGAACACGCCCGCATCCCCGGGGCTACGCCGGTTCCTGTGGCTCGCCGCCGGCACCGCGACCGCCCTCACCGGGGGCGGCATCGCCTTCGTCCTCACCGCACCACCCCGTCACCGCCGAAAACGGAATGGACAAGCACCGTCGCACAAAGGCGGTGGACCTACGCCACGCACGGCCGTATCTCCCGCCCGCCGAACCCGGTCGGCGGGACGGTCTACGTCGTCACCGACGACGACACCAGCAATGACCACACCGTGTACGCGCTGGACACCGGCACGGTCGCCATGAAGTGGACCTACGACCTCAACGGTCTATCCGCCTCCCTGCTGACGATGCCGAACGGCGTGGTCTACGTCGGCTGCCACGACGGCAACGTGTACGCGCTGGACGCCGCGACCGGCACCAGGAAGTGGATGTACAGCACCGGGGGTGGCGCCGATGCGACGCCGGCGGTGGCGAACGGCGTGCTCTACGTCGGCGGCGGCGAGCTCGTACACGCGGTGGACGCCGCGACCGGCACCGAGAAGTGGGTGTACACCGTCGGAGGCGTCCGCTCCGCGTCGCCGGCGGTGGCGAACGGCGTGCTCTAAACTCGACCCGGTCGTCGTAATCGCCACGTCGGTCATCGCATACTCCCTTTGCTCAGGGTGTACACCGAGTCCTTGGCTCTGGCCCGTAATCGGTGGTAACGAAGTGTGACTGCCGTCGTTGGTAGAGCATGCGTGACGTCAATGAGCTTGTGGGTGTGGTGTTTTCGGGGCTGTCGGCCCTCGTCGTCGAGGGTGTGGCGGACGAGGGCGATGTCATCCGGGTGGCTGCGCGGACCCGGGAGGATCCGGTGCCGTGCCCGGTGTGCGGGCGGCCGACGGGGCGGGTGCACGGCTTCCACGGGCGGGTGGTCGCGGACGTGCCGGTGGACGGACGGCGGGTGGTGGCGTCGGTGCGGGTGCGGCGCCTGGTCTGTCCGGTGCTCGGTTGCCCGCGGCAGACGTTCCGGGAGCAGGTTCCCGGCGTCGTTGGGCGTTACCAGCGTCGGACCAGCCGACTGGCCGGGCAACTCGGCCAGGTCGTAAAGGAGTTAGCGGGCCGGGCGGGCGCCCGCCTCTCCCGCGTGCCGGCCTGCGCGATCTCCCGCTCGACCGCCCTGCGCATGCTCATACGCAGGGCACTGCCGCCGCTGCGCGTCCCGCGCGTGCTCGGCGTCGACGACTTCGCCCTCAAGCGCCGGCACCGCTACGCGACCGTGATCATCGATGCCGAGACGGGCGAGCGGATCGACGTCCTGCCCGACCGCACCGCCCAGACGCTGGTCGCGTGGCTGCGCGAGCATCCCGGGGCCGAGTATGTCTGCCGGGACGGCTCCGGGTCCTACGGCGAGGCGATCCGCCGGGCCCTGCCCGAAGCGGTGCAGGTGAGCGACAGGTGGCATCTGTGGAGCAACCTGTGCGGGAAGGTCCTGGCCGAGGTCCGCTCGCACGCCGTCTGCTGGGCCGCCGCTGTGAACCCCGCCCGGCCCGGGGGTGTTCACGAGCAGACCACCCGCGAGCGCCGGCAGCGAGTCCACGCTCTGCTCGACCAAGGTGTCGGCCTGCTCGAATGCGCCCGGCGCCTCGATGTCGCCCTGAACACCGTCAAACGGTACGCGCGCATGAAGGAGCCCGCCGGCGACCGCCGCATACCCCGCTACAAGCCCACTCTCGTCGACCCCTACCGCGACCACCTGCGCAGGCGTCGGGCCGAAGACCCCGCAGTGCCCGTCACCCACCTCCTGCGCGAGATCAAGGAACTGGGCTACACAGGCAGCGCCAACCTGCTGGTCCGCTACATCACCCAAGGCCGCGCCGAGGGCGACAAGCCGGTCACCACCCCGCAGCGTTTCGCCCGCCTCCTGCTCGCTCGCCCCGAGAACCTGCGCGACAAGGACACCGAATTGCTCCGGGAACTCACCTCAACCTGCCGGGAGATGGCCGAACTCGCTCACCTCACCCGCGAGTTCGCGCAGCTACTGACCCCAACGGAGGGCAACGACGCCAAGCTCACCGACTGGATCACCACGGTCCGCGCCGCCGACCTGCCCCACCTGCACTCCTACGCGAACGGCCTCGAACTCGACCGCGCCGCGGTCGACGCCGGACTCACCCTACCCTTCCACAACGACCGCACCGAAGGCGTCAACACGCGAACCAAGCGGATCATGAGGCAGATGCACGGACGAGCCGGGTTCCCCCTGCTCCGCCACCGCATCCTCCTGCACTGATCACCACACAGCGCAACCACCGATTACGGGCCAGAGCCGTTCGATTTACAGACCCGCGCCCCGTCGTGGGGGCGTTACTGAGGTTTTCGTTGTGATGTCGCTTGGTTGGGTTTCACTTCCTGGGTCGGATGACAAGTCCGGTTTCGGCGAGGCATCCCTCGATGAGATGGGGGCGTCGTTGGGTATGGCGGAGGCCGTGTCTGATCGTGCGGACCAGGTGGTCGGCGTCGGTGAAGGCGACGTTTCCGGTGAAGCCGCGACGAACCAGCGACCAAATCCCCTCCACCGGATTCGGATCCGGCGCGTAGCTCGGCGGTTGGACGACCGTCGGCCAGTCGTGGTCGGCGGCATACTTCCGCAGATCCGCAGCGCGGTGGGTGTTGAGGTTGTCCCAGATCAAGACGATCGGTCCTCCCAACTGCAGATGCGCCCGCACCGCCAGGTCGCGGTAGTCCGTCCAGGCGAAGCTTCTCCGTTCCCCCTTGCGGCGGATGTGGAGGCGGGGTCGGTAGATCAGACGGGAGCGTTCACCGGGTTTGCAGCAGGCCAGGGCGGCGATCGAGACCCGGCCGCGGGAACCGCCGCGCACTCGCACCACCGGTGTGATCCCGCGTCGACCCCAAGGCGGTGCGTGCGTGCGTGCGGCGGCGTCATCGACATCCCCGCCTCGTCCTCGAAGACGATCCACGCGTCGAGCGCCGCCGCGGTGCTTCCACCGACGGCCACGTCTCCCGAACCCAACCCCGCACCGCGTCCTCGTCCCGCTCCACCGCCCGCCGGGCCGGTTGCTGACACGACCAGCCGGCGCGACGCAGCAGGTCCCACACCCCGTGGATCGAGTACGTCACACCGAAGCGGCGTCGGATCATGGCCTTGACCCGCATCAGTGTCCAGCGCTGATCCTCCCAACCATGGGCCCTCGGGCCATGTCCAACTCCCTTTCCAGCGCCGCCACTTGCGAAAGATCCAGTGTGGGGAGCGACGCGGGGCCGGCGGACCGCAGACCCTCCACACCCGCCTCGCGCCAAGCCCGACGCCACCGCTCCACCGACCGACGCGCCACCCGTAACTCGGACGCGATCACCGCGTTGGACTCCCCGTGCTCGAACCGCTCGGCAGCGTCCAATCGCAACCGCTCCCGAGCCGCGCGCTCCTTGGGAGTCAACCCACCACCCTGCGCATACCGCATATCCACGGCATCGCGCAGGGATCTTCAACCGTCCACGACATCACGACGAAAACTTCAGTAAGCATCCGACGTCAGTCGATGGTCACACCTGTGACAGTCGAAACGATCACGGTCATCCATACCCCGACCAGCACACAACACCCACACCACACATCAACCCGACTGACGACCAACCACCGCCATCACGACGCACACTCACACCGACGATGGCGTCACATTCAAGTTTTCTTGAATACGAATCTATTAGATACATCATCCCAATCATCTATATAAATACCGCCTTTCACTCCCTCGAATGAAACCCGGAGGAGCTTTCCAACAACACCCCTACCGGGCTCCGTTGGGTCGAAGTAGATGTGAAGCTCCTGGTCACTCCCCTCCCTCAACGGCGAAAGCTTCCACGACCCGCTACCCGATCGCACAACTACAGGCTGCGCGCCGGGCGAGGAGGTCTGCATAGGAAATTCATTTGCCGTAAACTTTCCATCCGCTCCGAAAATGATTTGCGCCCCTCGAGCACCGCGCCATTCTCCCGAGATCTCATCGGATCGCACGCGAACCGGGCTAGCAGACCGCGCAAAAATCACTAAGGCGGCGATAATAGCCGCTGCCACGACTACGCCAAGCCAGAATTTCTTCATCGCAATGGGACCGTTTCCGTCCAGTTTATAACTTGCTTCTTAGTTGACATGGGCCCCCCTATCCAGTTGGCTGCAGCATTGAGTCGAGTACCGATATTTTTGTCCCACCATGGCCTAATCTGAGGCAGTGGTTCATGCAACAAGGAGTTGATGGTTGTACTATTCGTTACGGTAAATGTGACATTCGCAGTATTTCGATCAGAATTTATAGAATTAGTTTTATACTCCAGGTCGTACGAGCCCAGGAACGTCGGCAGGGGAGCGTTCATCTTACCATTCGACAGCGCCCCAGATAGATAAGAGGTAGCACCACCTGTGGAAAGTGCTTCCATATCCATCATCAACCGAACGAAGCCTTCTTCTTGCAAGATTCCATAACCAACCACACCATCCCTTACATCATTGTTAATGGCCTCAGCGACTCGTCCCCGCAATACCACCATCGACTGGTCCTTCTTCAGCGCCTCCGTAATTTCGTCTCCGTCCGTAAAGTACCTAGTGTCAGGTCCTACCCCAAAGGCCCACTCAGCAAGCAGGCCAAAGACCCCTGGACTACTACTACCCTCATGCGAATTGCAGACCGTGATCTGCACTTCATACGTAGCGCCTTCGCAGGCATTCAGCATCTTCGCATTAAGGTTCGGGTGGTCTCGATAAAAGGCATATAGAGCTTCGCTCTGTTGGCATTCTTTGCGCGTGGTCTTACAGCCGCCCCCGAGTCCGCCGTTGCACGCAACCCATTGATCAGGATTCATGGCTCTCCCGCACCCGCCTCCGGCTGCGCCTTTTCCGCCCGTCTTGACTGGGCCCTTGTAACCCGGTCCTGTCGACTCCGACCAATCTGGTTCACTTTGGCCGTTGTTATCAGAAGGTCCATCAATGGTGCAAGGCTGAGTAACGTCGTCGTTCTCCCACGCCACACAACTTTGCCCCGTGGGATCACTAAAGCTCGTTGGGTTGTTGTTGCTGTAGGTATAGCCGTGCATTTGTTGGGTATCGGTCAATTTCATGAGCGGGTCGACGCTGATGAATCGGCCGAGAGTGGGGTCGTATTCGCGGGCTCCGACGTGGGTAAGGCCGGTGGCATCCATGGGCTTGCCGAGGAAGCCCTTGTCATCATGCCATTGACCGTTGGCCTGGGTGGGTTGGGGGCCGCGGGGTTCACCGAAGGGCTTGGACTGGCGACGGGTGGCGGTCAGGGCGACGGCGTCGAGGGTGCTGACCGGGGTTCCGTGGTGGTCGGCCGCCATGTAGGTGAGGGTGGTGGGGCCGTTGCGGACGACGGTAGTCCCGCCGCCTGTGGGGTAGTAGCGGGTGCCGACGACCGGGCCGGACTGGTCGGTGTTGGTGGTGAGTTCGTCGGTGCCGAGGTAGAGGGTGGTCTTCCCGGCCTCGCGGCGGATCATGCGACCGCCGTCGGCGTCGTAGAGGTAGTCGCTGGTTCCGGTCGCCGAGGCGACCTTGGCGAGCTTGTCCTCTTCGTTCCAGGTGAGGGTCTGGAGGTTGCCGTCGCCACCGGGGCGGGTCCTGGTGTTCCCGGACTGGTCGTAGATCAGGCCTGTGGTGATGGCCTCGCGGGTGCCGGTCTTGACACTGACCGTGTCCAGGCGGTGGGTACGGTCGCCGGCCTGGGCGCCGGGTCGGTAGCCGTACTCGGTGGTGACGTTCTTCGTCGGGTCGTTCGTGGGGTCGTGCTCGACGAGTTTGGTGCGGTTGCCGACCGTGTCGTAGTCGAAGGACTGCCAATACGGGTCCGGGCCGCCGACCGTGGACGGGCTCGGGGTCTGGGTGGTGCAGCCGCCGACGCCGGGGACGTTGGGGGCGGGCAGCGTGGAGGTGCCGGCGGTGTCGGTCCAGGCTTCCTTCAGCCGGCGCCGGCCGTCGTAGGTGAAACACTGCGTGTCGGTCGAAGTGCCCTCGCGGATGGTCTTGATGGAGGTGACATCGCCGCTGGGCTTGTAGGTGTAGGAGGTGGCGTCCACGCTCGCGGTGGTGCCGGTCTCCTTGTCCCAGTTGGTGCTCAGCAGACGGCCGGTGGCGGGGTCGTAGTCGCTGGTGAACGCGGCCTGACGGGGGGTGTCGCCCAGGGTGGCGCGGATGTTGCGGCCGTAGACGTCGTAGTCGGCCCAGTTGAGGTAGTCGGCGGCGCCGCCGCGGGTGGTCGGCAGGCCATGGGTGCTGTAGACGGTGCCCAGCGTCTCGGCGGGGAGGCCGCCGTGGGCGGGGAGGGTGGTGGTGACGGGCAGGCCCAGGACGGGTTCGTACCCGGTGCTGGTCTCGTAGGTTCCGGCGAGTTTGCCCTCGGCGGCGGGGATGGTGCTCCGGGTGCCGGTGGGGAGGTAGGTGCCGGGTTTGAAGCCGGTGATCTCGCTGGTGTACTTCGCACCGGACTTGCCGCCAACGTAGCGGGACGAACCGTCGGCCTGGCCCTTGGCATAGCGGTCGTAGGTCCACTCCGACAGGAGGTTCGCGTCGGCGACCGTCTCCTTGTAGGAGGCGGCCTTGCGGCCGAGCGCGTCGTAGGTAAACGCGAGCTTCTGACCGCGGGCGTCGGTGGTGCCGATCACGCGGCCGACGAGGTCGTAGCGGGTGTCGGACGGGCCCTTGTCCGGGTCTTCGACGTGAATCTTGCGGCCGAGGAAGTCGTAGGTGTACGTCCACGTGTTGCCGCCCGCGTCGGTGACGGTCTTCAGTTCCTCGCGGGGGGTGTAGGTGTAGGTGATCTTCGAGTAGTCGGTGCCTGCGGGGACCCCGCCGTTGTACTCGCGCAGTTCCTTGGGCTTGCCGCGGGCGTCCGAGATCGACAGGGACGCGGTGCCACCCGCGGGTGGGGTGACCCGGGTCTCGTCGGCGCCGGCGTAGGTGGTGGTGGCGCGCCACTGTTCGATGCCCTTGGAGGAGAACACCTGGGCGGTAGTGCGGCCCTGGCCGTCATAGACGGCCGCGTTCTGACCGGGGACCTCGTTGTCGTTGCCGACGAAGATCGTCGTGTCCGGGAAGTCGTCCTCGTTGAGGTAGGGCTGGTTCGTCTTGTACGGGCGGCCGAGGCTGTCGTGGAAGGTGTCGGTGATCATCCTTCCGGCGGCGTCGTTGGCGGTGCTGGACTGGGTCTGGCGCTCCTGGAGGAAGCTGTTCAGGATCTGATGCGAGACCGTGTAGTCCTTGTTGAGCTTCAGCGTGCGAGTGGTGACCACCGAGGGACCGGTCTTGCTCGGCGCGTACACGAACTGCAGGTCGGCGTTGTCGGCCTTGGTGTGGCCCGGTTTCCACACCGCGATCAACCGGCCGAGGGTGTCGTACTCCTGCTCGATCACCAGGCCGTTGGCGTCGACGGCCTTGGCCGGGAGGTTGCGGGCCCCGATGTAGGTGGTCGAACTGGTCCAGCCGGTGGGGCCGGTGGTCGTGACGGTGGTGGGCAGCGTGCCCGTGGCCGGGGTGTACGTGGTGGTGGTGGCCTTGTTCTCGGCGTCGGTGGCCTTAGTCAGGCGCCCGTAGGCGTCATACTCCGACTTCGCGGTGGTGACCCAGTTGGGGATGCCGTCGGCCTTGTAGTCGACGACCGCGTCGGTGGAGGTGACGTCGCCGACCGTGCCGACCTCGCCGAAGGGCTCGTTGTCGTAGAGGGTGTGCGACCAGGCGTAGACGGTGTCCTTGGACGTCGCGGTCGCGCAGGCTCCCACCAGGGACAGGCTTTCGGTGGGTTTGCCGATGATCCAGGCGGCGGTGTTGTGCGCGTAGGTGGTTTTGGTGCAGTACTCGGGCAGGCCGTCGGCCTTGTCCGAGACGGTCTCCGGGAGGCCGTGGACGGGTTCGAACGTGGTGGTCTTGGAGGTTTCGCGCCAGGTGGTGCCGTCGGCAAGGAGGGCGCGGCTGCGGGTCTTCTCCGTCGCGGTGCGCCGTGCGGTCAGCGGGGGGAGGTTGCGGGCGCGGGTGTGGGTGGCGGTGACCGCGGAGGAGTGCGGGGTGGAGAGGGATGTGGCGGCGACGGTGCCGCCGTCGCCGGTGAACGTCTTGGTCTCGTAGGCGAATCCGGCGTACCAGTCGGAGTCGAGGAGGGGGGTGCCGGTGGAGTCGGTGAGGGTGACGGCGCGTTTGGTGCCGTCCTTCTTCACGTCGGCGTCCATGCCGCGCAGGTAGAACGTCGCGGACTGGGTGACCGCGTCCTTGGGGGCGACGCCCGAGCGGGTGATCACCTGGCCGTAGCCGCGGTACTGGTTCCAGGTCCGGCGGTCCTTGCTCTTGGGCTTGGAGGCTTCCTTGTCCTCGGTGAGTTCCGCGTCGTCGCGGTGCCAGGCGGCGCCGCCGACGTACTCGTAGCGGGTGGAGCGGTTCGGGGCGGTGGTGGCGATGTCGTGTTCGGTGACCTCGGCGACGGTGTACTTGTGGAACCAGTGCAGGACGGGTTCGGCGTCCTCGTTGAAGTTCCACCAGACCGGGTAGCACGCCTTGGTGTTGGCGTCCGGGGTGGGCAGCGCGGCCGGCGTGCACTCGGGGTCGTTGTACTTGACGGTGGTCTGGCCGCCGGTCTCGTTGGTGATGCCGGTCAGGCGGCGGCGGTTCATCGGCGGGGCGAGGTCGCCGCCGGCGTCGACGCGGTTGTGCATGAACTGGCCGGTGAAGTCCACCGAGGGGATGTCGGTCTTGTTCGTGCCGTCCCAGGCGGTGCGGGTGATCTTGTTGAGCCACAGCGTCGCGGAGGAGCCGTCCTGCGGGTCCGGGTAGTCCTGGTCCAGGGCGTACTCGTCGACCGTCTGGTAGTTCGCCCCGGACATGACCTGGGTGGTGATCTTGGTGAGGCGGCGGGTGGAGAAGAACGTCTGACCGTATTGCTCGCACGTGCCGGTGGCCGCGCAGACCTTGTCGACGGGTACGTCCGGCCACTTCGCGGCGTTGGCCTTGGTCATCTTGGCCGGGTCGCAGTCGAACCCGTCCTTGATCAGGCAGCGTTCCGCGGTGTCGAAGACGACCTGGGCGGTGGGCCGGGTGGTGTCGGTCTTCTTCGAGCCGTAGGTGATCTTCGCGAGGGTGCCGCCGCGTACGTATTCGGTCAGGGTGCCGGAGCCGACGAAAATTGCGCCGCGGGTGTAGCGGTTGGTCTCGATGTTGTAGGTGTAGGTGACCATGCCGCCGCGGGCGTCGACCACGTAATCGAGGTTCCAGCGCCACGCCTGCTGGCACCACGACGCGTCGAACCCTGAGGGTTTGTTGCAGGGTTCGCCGGTGTTGTTGCCGTAGACGGGCGCGGTCCAGGTGGAGTTGGTGGCGGCGTCGGTGTTGTCGCCGCCGGGCTTGTGGTTGACGCCGAAGTAGTACTGGACGCCGTCGCCGGTGGTCAGGCGCCAGTGTTCGCCGTCGTTGTCGGGGTTGACGGCGCCGGTGAGGAGTTCGATGCGGGAGTCGTCGTCGTTCTCCAGGCGCCACTTGGTCTTGTCGGTGTCGTCCTGGATGAGGGTGGAGGACTTGCCGTTCAGGGACAAAGTGAGCGAGTTCTGGGTGGACCAGCACTTCTCGCCGGACTTGTCCTGGCCGTCCTTGGCGCATCCCTGGTAGGAGCGTTCGACGAAGCCGGGCGAGTACTCCCAGCCCTCGCCGATCCAGGACGCCTGGTTGTTGGTGGAGGTGGTGCGGCCGTCGACACCGCCGGAGTTGTACGACAGGTTCACGGTGGGGGCGGTGCCGCCGATCGCGGGCGGGACGCCGATGCCGTACGACCAGTTCATCGAACCGGAGTTGCCGCCCGCCGACCACGAGCCGGACGGAGCGAGGGATGTCGCCTTGTAGTCGCCGGAGGGGCCCGACGCGTCGGCGGTGAGGGCCAGCACGGTGGCGGCGTTCGCAGTCCGGGCGGCGGTAGGGACGTTGGCTGCGGGCAGTTCGAGGTCGGCGCTCACGCGGCGCTTGGCGCGGTCGTTGCGGGAGTCGGCCACCGGGGTCCGCACGCGGCACTCGGGCCGGTCGGGGGTGGTCAGCGCGCATTCGGGCATCGCGACCAGGGTCAGGCGTGAGGACCAGTCCGCGCCGAACGCGTCCTTGAACGCGGTGTAGTCCACACCGACGGTCACCCTGCCCGTGTTGGTGCCGCCGTCGGTGCGGCGCACCGAGACCAGGACGCCGTCGACACCGACCTTCTCCGCCGCGTCGTGGTCCGCGACGACGACCTTCACCCGGCCCGGGTCCGCTTTCGCGCCTTGGGGGAGCGAGGACCCGGCGGGCGCGGAAGACCGCAGCGGGCCGGGGGTCGTGGTGTCGGGGGTGGTGATCCAGACCGGGGTGCCGGGGGCGTTGCCGCCGGTGGGGGCGGCGAGGAGGGCGGAGCCGCCGCGTGCCACGAACGCGGACGCGGGGGCGGGAGTGGTCTCGGTCTCGGTCGCCTTCGGCCATGTGGCCCTGGCGGGGTTCCAGGTGGGACGGCCGTCGCCCGTGAGAGGTCGGGTGTCCGGCTTGGGCGCCTTGGTTCCGTGCACGGAGGGCGTCTTGGGGAGTTTGCCCGGGGACCACATGTCGGCGTCGGGGGAGGTTTTGATCCAGTCGACGGCCTGGGCCGGGCCCACGCTCGCCGTCAACGCCAGGACGGTGGTCCCCGTCACGAACAGACGCGCCGTGCGCGACTTTCGTTCCCGTCGGGACTTCGATCCCCACGACCAACCACGCATGACGAACCCCCACCAGGACAGGACGGATCCCGCCCCCGAGCAGGCGAAAGATCACAGACGGAGCGCACCGTACGGGCCCAAGTCCCCTGCCGGCAACGGCAGTTCCCATGACGAATGTGGCGTTCGTCACTACAACTTAAGCGACCGTCGGATCGTCCCGGCCGGATCCAAATCACCCGTTGGGGTTCATTGATCGGCAATACACCCACGGCGTCGCACGACTTGGGCACGTGTCGACATGGTGATCATGAAGGCGTGATCTGAGTCACATGGTGAGGGGTTGTAGCCAACCGGTACGTTCCGCGCATCCATGCGCGCTCACGCCCCGCATCACCGACTTTCCCGAGGAGCACCCTCCATGGGGCATCCGCCTCCCCACGCACGCCCACACGCACGACCGTTGTCGGCTCTCGTCTGCGGACTCGTCACCTTGTCGATGGCCTGTGGCATGGCCGCCGCCGGCGCCGCGCCCCGCGAAGCGTCCGGCGCGGGCGCTCAGCCGGCCGCCGCTGAGGCTCCCCCGACGGACGCGAAGACCGGGGCCGAACGCACCGCGGTCACGCAGGCCGTGCGCACCGGAGTACCGGTTCCCGTCCCGGAGTTGACGACCGCCACCGACAAGGTCACCGCCAAGCCCGACGGCAGGCTGGCCCTGGAGCGCACCGTCGAGCCCTCGCGGACGAACAAGACCGGCGTCTGGCGCGACCTGGACCCGACCCTTGCGGCGGCCGAGGACGGAACGGTACGGCCGGCCAGCACCACGAGCGACCTGACCCTGGGCGGCGGCGGCAACCGGCTCCTCGCGTCGATGACCAACAACGGCCGCACACTCGCCTTCACCTGGCCCACCACACTGCCCAAGCCTGTCCTGAGCGGCGACGGCGCCCTGTACCCGGGCGTGTTGCCCGACGTCGACCTCAAGGTCGTCGCCGGCGAACAGGGCGGTTTCTCCCACACCCTGATCGTCAAGAACGCGGCAGCCGCGAAGGATCCCCGACTGGCCACCCTGCAACTGGGGACGACCACCGACGGTGTGACGGTCACCGACGCCGGCAACGGGTCGTTTGCCGCCAAGGCGGCCGACGGCGTCGTCGCGTTCACCGCGCCCACACCCACGATGTGGGACTCACGCACCACTCCCGGGCCGGTTGGTCGTAACCCGCGCACCGCCGCAGCCGACGCCTCGTCCGAGGCGTCCGGCACAAGCGCGGGCACGGGCGGCGCATCCGGTGCGGGCGCGATACCCGAGGCCGAACTCGCCTCCACCGACCGGCGACCCGGCGCCCTGGCCGCGACCGCTCCGCTGGGAACCGCGGTCGCCGGCGACACCCTGACCCTGACCCCGGACGCGAACCTGCTCACCGCGCCCGACACCGTCTTCCCCGTCTACATCGACCCCAGCTGGATACCGGTACAGACCGGGAACGCCGGCATGTGGAACTGGGCCTGGAAGGCTCACCCCGGCACCTCGGGCCGGTCCTACAACGAGTACGAACCCGGCGTCGGCTACCAGGGCTTCGAACCCGAGACCGGCATCGAACGCAGCTTCTACAGCGTCCCGCTCAACCTGCCCGGCAAACAGATCCTCTACGCCCAGTTCCACACCACACAGGTCGACAGCGCCCTCCACTCCTGCCTCGACAAGGACGCGTTCCCCGTCCGACTCCACCAGGTCGCCAACACCCTCGACACCAACACCAACTGGAACAACCAACCCGCCGACTGGGGCCACTGGTCCACCATCGACATCCCCAGCAGCAGCACCAAGGTCTCCCCCAAATGCGGAAACCGCTACGCCGACTTCCCCATCACCGACCAGGTCAGGACACGCGCCGGTGAAAGCGTCCTCACCTTCGGCCTGTTCGGCAACGAAACCGACAGGAACCAGTTCAAGCGCTTCTCCAGCAACCCCGCCGACACCCACCTCTACGTCGAGTACAACACCAAGCCGAACGCCCCCTCGAACCTGCGGATGACGCCCGTCCCCGTCAACGGCGCAGCCTCCGGCAACGCCGGATACATCGGCGCCGTCAACCCCGCCGCGGGCGGCGTCAGTCTCTACGCCACCCTCACCGACGCCGACGCGCCCCAGAACCTCAAGGCCCAGTTCCACATCCGCGACGTCGGCAACGGCGACGTCCTCGTCCACGACAGCGGCTGGATCTCCTGGGGCGCCAACGGTCACGAGGCCCGCGCCGACATCCCCGCCGGGAAACTCCTCGACGGCCACACCTACATCTGGTGGGTCGGCGCCAGCGACGAAGGCCCCGAACCCACCTGGGTTCCCGGGCAGACGTTCACCGTCGACGCCACCCCACCCTCGACACCCACCGTCGCAAGCCTCGACTACCCCGTCGCGGGCGGCGGGAAATACGCCCGCGACAAGGGCACGTTCACCTTCACCGCCGGCGACAACGCCTCCGGTGTCGACACCGTCGAATACGCGTTGAACGCCACCGTCCCCGTCGGCGGCGCCGCCCGCGCCACCTGGGACGACGTCGACAAGACGTGGAAGGCCAAGGACGTCCTCGTCCCGAACTGGGGCAGCAACACCCTCTACGCCCAAACCGTCGACAAGGCGGGAAACCGCTCCCAACCCACCATCCACACGTTCTACGCGCCGTCCGACCCCAACGCCAAGACCACCCTGGGGGACATCACCGGCGACGGCCGCGTCGACCTCCTCACCACCGACGACACCGGCGCCCTGCGCATGTACGGCACCAACACCGACCCCACCGCAGGCGGCGTCGTCGCCTCCAACACCATCCAGGGACCACCCAACGCCACCAACAAACCCACCTGGGCCGGATCGCTGATCACCCACCGCGGCGGCACCGGCGTCACCTACGACGACCTCTACGCCCACGCGAACGGCCGCCTCTACCTCTACCGCGGCGGCGGCGCCAACGCCGGCGGCCAATACTTCACCAGCAACAAACGCGCCGACATCCCGCGACCCGAAACCTGCGTCGACCCCACCCGCCCCGCGGGCACCTGTCTCGCCTATACGCGCAACTGGGGCCAGGTCAAACAGATCCTCGCCCCCGGCAACGTCGACGCCGATGTCAACCCCTCCGGCGCGGCCCGCCTCGACCTGCTCACCCTCGAGGACAACGGCGACGGCAACAGGCGCCTGTGGCTCTTCCACGGCGCCGGCAACCCCGGTTCCTTCACCAAGGCCACCCTCCTGGGATCCACCGGCTGGAACAACCTCGACCCGATCGCCCCCGGCGACGCCACCGGCGACGGCCTGCCCGACCTGTGGGCCCGCGACCGCGTCACCGGACAACTCTTCCAGTACGCGTCGAAGAAGAACCCCGACGGGGGCGTCGACGTCACCGCGCTCGGCAACACCGGTGCGCGCACGCTGATCGGGACCGGGTTCGACGCCGCCGCCTACCCGAAGCTCTATTCGGACGGGGACCTCGACGGAGACGGCAAGGCGGACCTGTGGGGCCAGGCCGCCGACGGACGGCTCTACGTCGCGCTTGGCGTCACCCCGGGGGCGGACGGGAACGCGTTCGGGCCGATGCGGCTGATCGCGGACAACCAGACGCCGTGGACCACGTGCGAGAAGTACGCCTCGGCGGGCGACGCGAACGTCAAACTCGACCTGTGCGGTCCCATCCTGGCCAAATACAAGGCGACCGGCGGACCCACCGGCCCCCTGCGGCTGCCCACCACCGGCGTCCACGACGACACCGCCGGCGGCAAATGGGCCGACTTCCAGGGCACCGCCACCGGCGGCACCACCAACGCCGGCATCAACTGGTCGCCCTACACCGGCGCGTGGTCCATCGCCGGCGGCATCCGCGACAAGTGGCTCGCCATGGGCGGCACCGGCGGATTCCTCGGCTACCCCGTCAGCGACGAGAACCCCGTCACGGACGGCGCCGGGACCCCGATCGGCTACGTCAGCCGCTTCGCCGGCAACACCAACGGCACCGGCTCCATCACCTACGCCGCCAACACGGGCGCCCACGAGATCCACGGCAGTATCCACGCCCGCTGGCAGGCCATGGGCGGACCCCGCAGCGTCCTCGGCTTCCCCTCCACCGACGAGACCGCGACACCCACCAAACCCGGGCGCTACCAGCACTTCCGCGTCCCCGGCGCGAGCGCCGACACCGGATCGATCTACCACACCACCGCCACCGGATCCTGTCCGGTCTCCGGTCCCGTCCGCGACCGGTGGGCCGCGCTCGGGTGGGAGAACGGCTACCTCGGATTCCCCACCACCGGCGCGTACGACCTCCTCGGCGGACGCCGCACCAACTTCCAGAACGGCTACATCCACGCCCGCGACGGCGGCGTCCACGACGCCGCCTGGGCCCCGCACCGGCTGATCGCCTCCGCCGACTTCGACGACGACGGCCACGCCGACATCGTCACCGTCGACGACAACGGCTCCCTGTGGATGCTCACCACCACACCCGACGGCACCCTGGGCACCCCCGTCGGACTGTGGCCCGACGGCACCTGGACCGCCATCCGCTCCATCACCGCCGGCGACTTCAACCACGACGGCCGCGCCGACCTCGTCGCCCTGCGCAACGACGGCAGCCTGTGGCTCTACACCGGCCGCGGCGACGCCACCCTCAACGACGCCATCCGCCTGTGGCCCGACAACAGCTGGGCCTCCGTCATCGCGATCACCGCCGCCGACATCGACAACGACGGCAACAGCGACATCGTCGCCATCTGGGGCGACGGCACCCTCTCCCTCTACAAAGGCCGCGGCGACAACACCCTCGCCGACCCCACCCCCCTGTGGAACGACAAGACCTGGAACGGCATGCGCCTGATCGCCGGCGGCGACTTCAACAGCGACCACCTCGCCGACCTCGTCGCCGTCGACACCACCGGCCGCCTCTGGCTCTACACCACCCGCCCCGACCACACCCTCAACGACGCCGTCCCCCTGTGGAACGACAACACCTGGAACACCGTCCGCGCCATCACCACCGGCGACACCGACAACAACAACCACGCCGACATCACCGCCATCTGGGCCGACGGCACCCTCCACATCTACCCCAACCCCACACCCTGACCACCCACACCACCCCGAAAACGAGCGAGAACAACCCAACACACCGACAACATCGGTGACTCCACACCCCACACACCGCCGGCCCCCGCAGACCCCACAAAGTCTCGGGGGCCGGCGGCATCACACCCACGACAACCCGACCCGACGCGACAACCACCACCGGGCCGGGCCAGCACCACTCCCCGACACGACACGACACCGCAACGACACCACCCCGGCGCGATGCGCGGCAGAAGCAGCGCCGCTGCGGGCTCCGGCCGCCGGGGCACAAAGTGGAGGAAGTGCGACGCAACACCCACGCAAAACATCGCGCGGACCACCGACGGACACGCTCACCGGCGACCCGGCAACAAGCGCCACACCACTTCGGCCACGGCCACACGTGAACCGAAGGCCGCGGCTCCCCCGGGCGCCGGAAGGCGGACGGCGCCCCGGCACCGACCCCACACCACGTCCTGGCACCGCCGTACGCATGCTCCACCCAGGCCCACCGGGACCGGCCGGCCGGAACGCACGTCCCGCGAACACCGAACACGCGGCCCACCACCGCCCGATCACCCACAACGGCAGACGACGGAAGGCGCCCCTCCCGATACACGAGCAAGGCTCGGCGCCGTCGCCCCGTGTCCACCCCACCGGCGTCAACCGACCGATCGCGCCCGTGTCCCCCGTGCCCGCCGTGCGCCGCATCCGGCCGATCACCCCACCGCCGCAGCCCCGTCGGCCGGGCTGTAGTCTCCGCCCGTCTCCCGTCGTCGACGACGCCGCCGCGCCCACGGAGCGCGCGGACGCGGACCATCGGGAGCAGTCCCGTCGCCGAGTCGCTCGGCGTTCGCGCCGTCCCGGGGAGTACTCATGCGCGGAGTTGCCGTGCCTGTCGCGTTGATCGTGGCGGCCTGTCTGGCCGGATGTTCGTCGACCGGTTCGAGTGTCGTGTCGTCCGACGGTGCCACGCCCGCGGCCTCGGGGCGGCATCCGACCACCACCGGCGCGCCGTCCCTCGACGCGTCCGCCGGCACGATCGCGAAACCGACGTCCGACACGGCGACGGGCTCGACGACCCGGGCGCGCGAGAGCACGGCCGCAAGTATCCGTAACGCGCTCGAAACCGTGCGGGCCGCACACTCGTTCCGCCTCGTCGTCACCATCCGGCAACCGGGCGCACTCCCCCACGTCGAGGACAACCGCATCGTCCGCGGCGCGGGCGCCCGCATCAGGAAGGCGGACGGGGACACCGTGACGGAGGAGACGGTGTACATCGGCGACCACGTCTACCGGCGCGCGGACACCGGAGCGTGGGAACAGGACACCGTCCGAGAGGATTCCGAACTCGCGAGCAACCTGCTGTACCGCAACACGTCCTCCCTGCTCGGGCAACTGCACGACGCGACGGCCGAGCCCGGCCGCTTCACCCCGATCGAACCGCTGACCATCGACGGCACCACATGCGTGGGATGGGCCGAACCCGACGGCACCCGCACCTACCTCACCCCCGGCGACCACACCCACCTGCGCCGCCTCGTGGTCAACACGAACAACACCACCATCACCTGGGACCTCACCGAACTCGACACCCCCGTCGACCTCACCCCACCGACCCCCGTCCACCCCACGACCCAACGGTAGGAGCGCCGCACCCACACCATCGTGCACACGAGACGTGGGCCACGCCGGTCACGGCGGCCGACTACGTGCCCGCCACACGGTCGGCCGAACGCGCCCATAGGGTGCAAACGGCAACGGAACGGACCGTCGACACACCGCAGGCATCGGTGAGCCGAAAACGAAGCCCCGACATCTCGGGGGCGAGTCGCGGTCGAAGGCGTCGAGAACGGCTCGGGCGGCGAGGTCGGGGGTGACACCCAAGGCGGCCAGGGTGGTCACGTGGTAGACCTCGCGCAGGCGGGCGCACCCGGGTCCGGGCAGGGCTGTCGTCCGGCCGCATCCACACCTCGAACGGCTCCGCTCTCGCACCCAGTTCGACCAAGTGGGCAAGGGTGGACGTGGTGAACCAGCCGACGAGGCGGCCATCCGACCCGGCGCCGGAACAGCCCGGGGCCGCGGGTGGGCGTGGACGATCTCCCGTCCTCGCCGCACTCACCCCGGCGGACTCCCGTACGGGCTCTTCGTTCGGCCCGCCCCCGGCCCCCGGGGGCGGGGGGTGTGACTCGGCCCCACGCGACCCGCCGGCGCGAACCCGATTCACCCGATGCTTGCCGACCGGTCCTCGGGGGGCTCGTCGGTGGGGTCGTGGAAGGTCACGGTCAGGGTGCCGGTGAATCCTCGCGTCGGTTCGGATGGCTCCGCCTCGGCGGCGCGTTCGGATCGCGGTCGGCGGCGGGTCACCCAGGGGTCCTCCCGGTCGGGGCCCGGCCAGGGTACCTCGGTCGTGTTCTCGAAGACGCCGTGCGGGTTGCGCCATTCGGCGATGTACTCCGGGCCGATGCCGAGCACCTCCAGGAGCAACCCCAACGCCCGCGCCGCGTTGCGCTCGCCGGCCGGGTCGAAGTACACCGCCATCCGGCCGTGTTCGGGTCCGTTGCCCAGGTCGTCGAAGGCGAAGCGAGTGCCGTCGATGGTGAACACGGCGCCGCGGACGGGGCCCGGTTCGACCCAGCTCTCCTCGAGGTGCAACCGGAGGCGATCGGCGAGCGGGCGCAGCGGCACGTCGAGGATGGCGATCCGGCGGTGGAGGGCGAACACGAGGTCCCACATGCCGTACTGCCGTGCCGGATTGTTCGGCCCGTCGTGGCGGGGGACGGACGGGGCCGGTTGCCACGTGGGCTCCGGTCCGGGGACGGGCCTGCGGACGGTGTCGGTCATGGCAACTCCATTGGTCGGCGGGCACCTCGCGGTCCCCGGCGCGGGCCGGCCGGCGGGCCGGTCGTGGTGCCGGGCGGGAACGGGAGTCGCACGGCCCCGAAGGGAAATCCCGGTGTCGCTGCGCAATCCTCTCAACCCCTGCGACACTGCAGGTCAACACGGCCCCTCCGCCACGGACACGCCCGACACGCCCACCGAAACCCCAGGTCACCAAGCACGGCACAACATTCTCGATCGGTGCCGCGCCACACGTCGGAACACCGCACCCCCGACCCGCCATTGAGAAGACACACACCGGGGGCCGACTCGGCACGTAGGCATCACGGCGCGCTCACGGGGAAGTTCTCGGCATCGTCGGCCGGCAACTCGGGAGCGACCGTGTCCGGTACGACGTGGCCTACTGCGGCGTGTTCCTCCAGGTGCTCAATTATCCGCGGCGCGTTCCTCCAAGTGCTCGATCATCCGCGCTGTGCTCGCCGCGGCGAATCGATCGACCCCGCCGCACGGCGGGCACGAGTCATGGGTCGGGGAAGTGCGACGACACACCCGCGCGAATCACTCCGCGGGCCACCGTCGGACACGCTCGCGAGCCACCCGACGACACGCGCCACACGACTTCGGCCACGGCCACACGTGGACCGGCCGCGGCTTCCAATGGTGCCGGAAGGCGGTCACCGACTCGGCATCGATCCCACACAACGTCGTGGCACCGTCGTGCGCGTGCTCCACCCACGTAGACCGGGACGAGCGTTCCGCGAGCACCACACACACGCGGTCCACCGCGGCCCCATCACCGGCAACGGCGCACGACGGAAGACGCCCCCTCGAGACACACGTACGACGCATCACGAAAACCACACCCCACGACGAGGAGTACCGGCCCGCCGTCCCGCCCGACCGGCACCTCACACACCGGAAGACCCGCACCACACATCCCGCACCGAGACACCCTCGCCCTCCCCCGTGAACAATGCTCGAACCACTCGACACCGCGCAAAACCTACAACCACAACGGCCCACACACGCTCGATCGCCGAACCACACACACCGAGCGGACCCGGCGAACCCGACGAACCGCAGCCGGAAACCTCATTGGCGGTGGCTCAACCATCGTGGGACTGTAAAAAGTCGAACGGCTCGGTTGTCAATGGCCTGTGAGTCCACGAAGAATAGGAAAACTCAACAGGAAACCGAGAGGCACCGCAGGAACCGCCGCGCCCGCGACGCCGATTCGAATCTACCGCGCCAGGACCCGCCGATCGGGGGTCGGTCGCGAGTGTGTCGACGTCGCCCTCTCATGCGTGCGTTCACGGGTTTGTGATGGCGTCGATGATGTTCGGGTCGGAGGCCAGGCGCAGTTGGGCGGGTCGGAACTCGCCGGGTCCGGGTGTGGTGTAGCCCAGGACCACGACCCGAAGGCGGGTCCCGGCCGGGTACCAGGCGTCCGTGTCCCGCCACACCGGCTCCGCGTACTCCCGTTCCAGCAGACCGACCTCACCGTTCGGCATCTCGACCATCATCCCGAAGGGACGGTGACGGACCACGACCGCCTCCACCACCGCGCCCCGCGAGTACCCGTCCACCAGCGGTCCCCCACTCCTCGTCCCAATCCCTCGCCGTACGATCCACGAACGCCACGACGGGCCCGGGACGTTCCCGGAAGAGAACTCCCCGTCGCGACGCGCAGCGGGTGATCACCGCATCACATCAAGATCAGTGCCCCCGACCTCCACCCACGGGTTTTCCCAACGGAACCGACGATCCATCCCAGATCCTGCAAAACCCCAGCCCACAGGCCCAAAGCCGAGCAAGACAGCAAGACCCGGGCCACGCAGCCAAGAACCGAAATCCCAGATCCTGCAAACCCAACGGTCAACACACCATCAATGACAAGAACTTTCAAAACAGCCGGGACGGAGCAACCGACAAGCGGCCTGGACGCCCTCCTGTGGCCCTCGCGGCCGGTCCCGACACAATCCAGGCCGGCCCCCGACACCGCCGTCGGCCTCGGCCAGCCGGAACCACGCCCGAAAATGGAGGGTTCGAGGTCAGTCACGGACCTACTGTGAGGCGATGATGTTTTCCCAAGTCCCGCCGCCTACCTCCGCGAGCCTCGTCACGACACCTGGGCTCATGCGCAGCGGTTCCCAAGTACTCACGCGTGTCCTCGGGATCACGGAGCGACACCTCGACCGCGGATTCGACGGCGCCATGACTCTGAACGACCACCGCGAGATCCCCCGTCTATCACCGAATGGCGCCCGCCGTGACGCGTGGAAGCAGATTCATAAGCGGGGCATCAAGGTGGCCACGCTGGGCTGTGGTTGAGCAGCATGGCGTGACTGATCAGCCCCACGGTCCTGGCGGTGACCTGCGGGGACCGCTGTCCCCAGCCGTGCAGCACCGCGGTGACCTGGCCGATTGCCTCATCGACCCGGACCTGGCCGAACACCTTGCGGGCGACAGCGGTGCGGCCGACGTTGCCGAGCAGATCAAAGTCGGAGAACCCGAACAGATAGGCCGCTGCAATCGCGTAGGAACGGGCGGAGCTGTCGGCCCACCCCGGGTAGGCCTTCTGATACGAGATCCGGCTCGTCCCCAGGACCTCGGCCCAGGCCGACGAGTCCCAGACCCAGAAACTCCGGCGCTGCGTGGCGCAACCGCGCAGCAGCAGCGCGACGGCGTCGTCCGACGAGCGGCGGTGGAACGCGCCTTCGGCGACGTCGAGGTGCGCTTGAGCGGCGGCAAGCGGCCGCACGAGTCGGTGGATCGCCGGCCACTGCGCCTGATCCGGATCCTGCCACCGGTCCGGCCACCGGCGAAGATCCCACCCCAGCTCTTCCAGAGAGGACTGCTCAAGGTCAGTGAGCGCGCCCGAGCGGTCGTACTTCGCCGAACTGAGCGGCCAGGACCATGAGGGAGCCGCGGCCGTGTGGTCGACGGCCGCCGAGGACAGTGCGGTCACGGCTTGATCGCCCCCGGTCCCTGCTCGCCCAGACCGGTCAGCATCTCCACCCGCCAGGCGTGGATCTGGTCCATTCCCCGCTGGAGCTTCTCGGCCAGGTCCCGGCCGGACAAGTGGATGTACCGAAGTGTGGACTCCGTCGAGCGATGGCCGGCGAACGTGGCGATCGCGTGCAGTTCCCAGCCCATCCGTGCCAGGTCCGTCAGACACAGGTGCCGGGTGGTGTGCGTGGAGAACCGCTCCACCCCGGAGGCCAGCGCGATCCGCCGCACGACCTTCGACCAGGTCCACAGGCTCAGCGGCTGGCCGTGGTTGCGCCGAGACTCGGACAGGAACAACGGGCCCCTCGCCCGGCTGATCGTCGCGCGGTGCGCCAGATAGCCCGACAGCAGCACCCCCGTGGTCGCCGAGTAGGGCACCACGCGTTCCATGCGGTTCTTCGTGGTCTCGGCCCGTATTCGCAGCGTCCGGTGAGCCGGGTCCACATCGTCGGTGCGCAGCGAGCACAACTCCTCACGCCGCAGAGCGGCGTCATAGGCCAGCGCAAGCATCAGCTTGTTCCGGATCGGCTCGTCTCCGGCGGCCGCAAGAACATCCAGCCACTGCTGCTCACTGGGGATCCACGGCAGTTTGACCAGCCGGGGAACCAGGCCCCGCTGGCTTCCGCCGAATCCTCCGCGCGGCGTGTAGCGGCCGCGGCCGACCGGGTTGGAGTCGCGCAGCCCCTCCTCCATGAGGAAGTCGTAAAACAGCCGGACCGGCACCAACCGCTGCTGAAGGGTGGCGTTCGACAACCCGATTCCCGAGTCGATCGAGATCACGTACGCTCCCCGGCGGTGCGGACGCGAACCCAACTCGCGTACGTAGAACGCGATATGAGCGCGGTTCGCGGTGGCCGGGTCGACGTCTCCCGCTCGCACATCAGCAGGTACTCGGCGAGTCCTCGGCCGTAGGCGTCGATTGTGCGGGGCGCACGTCCGAGGTCCGTCCAGACCGTCAGCCAGGCCGCCGCCTGCTCGTGTCGGCCGAGCACCGGCCACTTCTCCGTCAACACCGTCGGGCCGCTCAAGCGATCTCCCCAGTCCGTGGTTGCACCCGGGCGACATGATCACCCAGGCAGATTCCACGTAACTTCTAGGCGCTGCTGGATTGTGGCGTTCGCCAGACCCGCCCCCGAATCAATCGAGACCACGTTCACGCCACGATGACTGCGTCGCTCAGTCAACTCCCCTACGTAGAGGGCTATATGAGCCCGACTGGCAGCGAGTGGGTCGACACCCTCTCGCTCGCACACCACCAGGTACTCGGCCAGCCCGCGGGCGTAGGCATCGATCGTCCGAGGCGCACGGCCAAGATCGCACCACACCTGCAGCCAGCCCGCTGCCCTCTCGTGGCGCCCCAGCACCGGCCACTTCTCCGTCACTCCCGTAGCGGCGCTCAAGCCGTCTCCCAAGTTCGTGGCTGCACCAGGGAGACATGATCAACCCCGGCAGATTCCACGTAACTTTTAAGATGCTCAAACGCCAAATGTTCGGCCGCGCCGGCTTCCGACTCCTCAGAAAACGCGTCCTGCTTGCGTGACGTCCACCGAGGGACGATACGTTGTCGGGAACGAGAGAAGAGCATCCGTGGACACCCGCATCCCCCGGATCCGCCGCAAACTGGCCGCCGTCCCGTTCCATCCCCATCGCAGCCACTCGTTCGGCGAAGAGCGGCACCGATTCCGGCTCGGCCCCACCGTCCCGGCCTCCCGGCTGACCGACTTCGAGGACATCCACGCCGTCGTCCTCCCGGACGCCTACCGGCAGTTCCTGCTCCACATGGGCGGTTCGGGCGCCGCGCCGTTCTACGGCCTGTCGGACCCGACAGGCCGCGAGCGGCCTCCTCTCTACACGATGGATCCGCCGGGCACAGCCCGCGGATTCGGCGGCGTCGCCCCCGGGGAAGCCCGGCGCGATCTCTTTCTGCACATCATCGAGATGGGATGCACCGACATGGCCCTCATCGCGGTGACCGGCCCCCTCACCGGCCGGATCGTCATCGGCAACGCGGACGGCTTCTGGGTCCCGAACGTCTCCTCCGCTCGCGACTTCCTCGGCTGGTACGAGCGATGGCTCGACCACATGACGGCCGGCAAGGACAATCGCGCGCTGGAACTCACGTCACCGGCACTGCGCGCCCATCCCGGAAGAAACCGCCTGGCCCCAATTCTGTGACGCACAGTCACACACCACACAACCTGAGCCAGAACCAAAATCGGCGAACATCCTGGGCCCTGATGATCGTCTGCTGCCGTCGAAACCCATCGACAAATGCTGTTCCTGGAAGTGAACAAAGCCACACGCTGTCGGCACCACCCGTATGGAACGTCAACGTTCCTTCGCCAGAGGCCGATCTTCTGTCGAACCTTCAATCGTAAACTTCCGTGGCTCCGGTGTCTCCTCCGGAGGAGACGGGGAGCTGATCACGATTCTCGCTCCTGTCCTGGGCCCGGGGCGGCGTCTCCCTCGGGTTGCAAAACCGCCCGTACAGTCCATCCTGGAAATACGGTCGAGACCGGCGGGCAAGAACCGCCCGGCAGTAATGAACCTGATCGCGAGGGTCGACGATGCCATCAGTTCCCCAAATCCGCCGTATCCTCTTCAACGACGAAGAGATCGGCATGGGCTTTAACAGTGAAACCGGCCAGGCGATCGGATCAGCCTTGGAGGGATTCACCATCCAGGAAAATGTGGTAGCCGGCGGCGGGGAAGCCAGGTCGTCGATCACCATCCTGTCCTCCCATGAGGAGTTGATGGATAATCTAGGAATGGGGTTTGAGGCGCAGGGGCGCTACGGGTTCTTTTCCGCCTCGGCTAAAGCCAAATTTTCCGAACGGACTAACTTCAACTCCACCTCGACCTTCCTGTTGGCTCAGGTCGTCGTCGAGAATCCACTAAAGCGAGGTAAGGGCTTCAAGGTGACACCGGACGCCAGGGCGCTGCTCGACACTGACAGGGTCGAGGAGTTCAAGCGGGCGTTCGGGGACAGCTTCATCCGGGGGCTGCAAACAGGCGGAGAGTTCTATACGGTTATCCGAATCACTTCGGTCTCAACCAGCACCCAGTCCGAGTTGGCGGCTACCCTGCAGGCCGAGTTCAACGGACTGGTGGCGGCAGGGTCGTTCAAGGCAGAGTTCGCCAAAACCAAGCAGAGTGCGAGCACGAGTTCGGAATTCACCGCGACCATGTTCCAGAATGCGGGTACGGGCGCAGAGCTATCTCCCATCGCCTCGATTGAGGACGCTCACGAGCGGTTCAAAAGATTTCCGGAGTTCGTGAAGACCAGTCCGACCGCCTATGAGGCGGAGGTGGCCACCTACGACACGCTGCCTCTTCCACTGCCCACCCCCGAGGAACGGGAGGACTTCCTCCTCGCCCTTGCCGATGCCCGTGAGAAGAAACATCGATACCTCCAAATCCGTAATGACCTGCAGTTCGCACTGCAAAATCCTGCGTTCTTTCAGGACCTTCCCCCCAGCCAGACCATCAATGATTCCATTGCCTTGTACACGAAGCTGATCAACGGCGCGGTGGCGCATGCAATCAAGCTGTCACGAGGTCAAATCACCCCGCCGCAACTGTTCGATCCCGGTGCGCTTACACCGCCGATCTCCGAACCGTCACCGATTGCACTCACACGCGTCCAGGTAGCCCCCGTGGGTCCCGTGTCGAGAGGACCATTCTTGCATCAACTTTTCGACGTCCCCGAGAGCTTCCAGGCAACCGTCAAGCTCACCGTACGATTTCCCGTGCCCTCCAGGACTGATCAATATTTTGTGGCCGCCGGCATAGCCAGATTCATAAACAAATCCCCCGGAGGGATCGCCGGAGGCATTGGGAAGTGCATCGCCGGCCCGCACGGAGGAGGCGGTGTGCAAACAGTTGGCTACGTTGACTACCTCACCTGGAGTGACAACGTAACCCTCTACCCGTGGTACCAGAGCTATTCCGCCGATTCAATTCATCTCAGAATCACTGTGGAGAACCGGAAGCTGACGACATGTGAGTACAGTAACGATGGGCAAACATGGATGAGTATGCAAACCGCCGCTGACATGATGTTCGTCGAGCCGGGGACAATGCAACTCGCTCTGTTCGCATGGTCGGAACCGGGCAAGTCATATGCGGTGACTTTCTCGTCTCCGGAAATTACGAGTCGCACTCCCCCGCAAGGGTAATGATGCATAAATGCGCTTGCCTCCTCTGAGGGCCTCACGTCGAGGCGGCGCTCCCGAGGGGCAGAATTCAGCTATGCCCTGCACAATGGCCTGAATAAAAAAGGAGCGATCGAGTCAGATATCTTACTGAAGCTGGGAGGGATCGCTGCGAGCAATACGTTTTCAAGTGGCCACCGATCGCGTGATGGCAGCGGGGCGCAACGCACGAGGCACCCGTGCCGTTACTGACTGCGGCGTTTAGGGTCTTCCCCCGGTCCCCCGGTCCCCCGGGCTGGCCCGGGCCGCGTTCGGCGGTGTGGGCCCGGGTCGCGGAGGTTGTCTACGCGATGGGTTCTTTCGTCCGGCCCCCGCGCGCTTTGGCGCGGGTGGCGCCGCTGCCCCGTGAGGCCACGGCCTCGTTCGTCGCGCGCCTGGCGGCGCGCAACCACGTGAGCGAGGCCGTCCTGTTCGACCACGTCGGGATACCGCGGCCGGGGGTGAGCGACACGTGGTCCGGGGGCGCCAACGTGTTCTACGAGGTGCCGACACCCGACCCGCCCACGTCGCGCTCGAAGACCCGAACCGGCCGCGCGACCGCAGCGCAAGGCGCGGACGCTCCGACGAAGCGGGCCGCCCGCGACGGGCGTAGTCTCCCTCGACCTGCGGGATCCGCTTCGGCCGGTTGCTTCTCGTATGCACCACGATGCCCGAGCCGAGAACGCACCGCCCCTGGGCCGGGGCTGTCGGCGTACATCTGAATGTGGCTCTGGCAAGATTTTCGTAGCCGGAGATCATCCCGAGATCGTGGTCTGCCGATCCGGGTATCGGCGGCGTAGGTGGGCGATCAGGACGACGCGGTGGCGAAGGAGGGGGACGCCGGCGCGTCCCGCCATGATGCGTTTCTGGAGTTTCACGTCGGTGATGCGGCCTTCATTGACGCCGGAGTTGTAGGGGGTGGTGATCCCCTGGACTACCGCGTTTTGGTCTTCGCGCAGGGCTGCTGCGACCCCGACAAAGGGCGCCAGTCCGCTGTGGGTGAGCCGGTCGAGCCAGGCCGGCAGCGGTGTGGCGTCCTGGGTGTCGAGCATGATGGCGAACTGCCGGACCAGGTCGTGGGTGCGGTGGAGTTCCGGACAGTGGTCGAGGAGCCGGTGCAGGCGCTCGGTGGTGTGCGGAGTGTGCCGGTGGGGAGCGGTGACGATCCAGCGTGCGGCCTCGCGTGGGGAAGGCGGCCGCTCGCGCGGCTCGTCCAGGGGTAGCCCGCGCCGAAGGGGCGCGACGGCCATGTTCACGCGCTGATAGTGGCCCGAGTAGCCCTTGGCCAGGAGTTCCTGATGAAGGACGGTGGCGCTGTGTTCGCCTTCGTCCCAGCGTTGTTGCAGGTAGTCGAGGTATGGGTCCAGCGTGGACGGTCGGCGGGGCGGCCGGCGCACGACCTCCTGCCAGGTGCGGGCGCGGGCGTACTTGCGCACCGTGCGGCGGTCCAGGCCGAGTTCGCGGGCCACGCTGCTGTGGGAGCGACCGGTGTCGGTGGCCGCGCGCACGGCTTCGAACAACCGCCGGGCATGGCGACCGGCGCGAGTGTCCGCCTCTTCGGCCGTTGTTGCCGCCTCGGCGAGCTCCGGGGTGGTCTGCCGGGGCTCGGGGAGCGCGGCAGGCAGGCAGTCGCGGTGGGCGGAGGCGACTTCCCGAACACGCCGGGACAGGCTTTGCCAGAGATGAAAACGGTCGCTGACCTGGAGGGCGTCGGGGGCGCCCGCGGAGATGCCCTGCCGATAGGCGAGAGAGCCGTCGCGGCAGGCGACCTCGACGCCCGGGTGCTCGCGCAGCCATCGGCGGAGCTGTTCGGCGTCCCGGCCTTCCCAGAGAGTGAGCGGAAGGCGAGTGGTCGCGTCCACCAGGAGGGTGCCGTAGGTATCGCCGTACAGCGCGAAGTCGTCCACCCCCAGTACTCGGGGAGTGACGAGCGGGGGCGGCGGTATGCGCATCAACTGGGCGAGCACGGTGCTCCGCGAGAGCGCGACGTCGACGACCCGCAGCATCCGGGCCCCACCGCGGCCCGCCTGGAGGATGCCGACCTCCTCGATCACACGCTGCAGCAGCGGAGTACGCCGCTGGTAGCGCACGGTCAACCCCGGCACCTGCTCGGCGAAGGTCACCTTCGGGCAGGCCGGGTTCTCGCAGTACAGACGGCGCACGCTCAGGTCGATCCGCATGGGCCGACCCCCGACCGCGGCATCTGCGAGGTGCCGCACGTAGCGGCTGTGGCTCCAGTCGCTCGGCGTCCCGCACCCGGTACAGGTTGCCGCAGTAAGGGAGTTCGTACGGGCCTGGATTCCGACCACGGGACCCGTGAGATCGGCGGAGGTCACCAGCACGTCGGCCAAGTTAGGTATCAGTTGCGACAGTTCGATAGAACACAGTCAGAGGTTTCCCACGGACGGTCCGGTCGACCACGATCTCGGGATGATCTCCGGCTACGAAAATCTTGCCAGAGCCACGTTCACGTGTACGCCGACATGTCGGCGAGTTCTGACATCGGTTCTTGATCGAAATACCAGGAGATGTCGGTGAGAACCGAGAGTACCGATAAGACAGCGTGGGCGCGTCGGAGGTCGACGGCACAAGTCGGCCGGGCGAAGGTTGCTGCTACAGCTCGGCTAGCGTGGACGCATGGTCCATCTCAAGCAACCGCAGTTGTCCGGGCTGGGACGGAATCCGGCCGCATCGCTTGACGTCTTGGTGCGTCTGTCCGCGCACGAAGCGGGCCGGCACGGGCTGACCTTGCACAGGGGGCAGCTTCCGGATGCGGTGGTTGAGGCATTGCTGACGCACGGCGGCAGGGATTCGGCGGTGCTCTTGTACGGAAACCGGGTGTCCCCGGCGATGCGCCGCCGGATCGCCGGGCATCCCGATCCAGCGATCCGCGATGCCCATGCGGACTTCGTCCGGACCATGGTGGAGCGCGGGGTGCCAATGAGCATCGAAGACCTGGTCGAAGCCTACGGCCGGCCGCCGGCGGAACTCGCGGCCGGCTCCGATCTCAAGCTGCGCGTGATGGTCGCGCAGACCTGGCGGGAGCGGCCGATCGTCGTGCAGTTGGCGCTGCTTACCGATCCGGACCCCGAGGTGCGGGCCGCGGCCACCCAAGCCAAGGACTCGGGTGTCCCTCCGGAGTACTACGAGCGCTGCCTCGCCGATCCGGCCATCCGGGCCAACGTTGCGTGTCATATCCCGCTGACGTTCGACCAGTTCGACCGGCTGCTGGCGACCGGGGACCAGACGGTGCTGCACGCCGTGGCCGGCAATCCGCACCTGACCGCCGACATGGTGTCCCGCCTGCAGGACAGCGCAGACCCGTCCGTGCGCGTCGCGGTGGCCTACAGCCGCCACGTCACCCCCGAGACCCGGGACCGACTGCTCGCGCTGGTGGAGGCCGAGGACGCGACCGGCAGCGACGAAGCCGCTCTCGCTCTCCACTGGTCGCCCTACGAACCGAGCTGGCTGCGGGACGCACCCCTTGCCGAGCGACTGACCTACATCGACTGCCCGCACGCGGTGTTCCGGCGGATCCTGGCAGCCAGCCGGGACCTGCCGGAGGCAGCCTGGCAGACGCTGGACGAAGACCCGGACGTGTCCGTCCGCCGCACCGCCGCCCACCGACCCGACACAGCGCCAGAGGTCTTGCTGCGACTGATCCGAGCCCACGGCGAGCGCTCCCACGTCCGGCCCCTGCTGGTGGACCACCCTAACTTCCCACGCAAGGAGCTGCGCGACCTCGTGGATGAGCGGAACCCGAGGGTGCGCATCCTCGCCCTGAAGGACCCCGAGCTGCCCGTTGCGCAGCTGCGGCGGTTCGGGGACTGCGAGGATTCATTCATGCGCGCGGGAGTGGCCCGGCATCCCAATGTCAGCGCGGACCTGCTGGAGCGACTGCTGGTGGACCCGGAGCCCAGGGTCGCCGAGGACGCTGCGGCCAACCCTGTGCTGCCAAGGGCATGGATGGACCGCATCATCACCGAGGCTGGCCTCTGACGGCCGGTCGGGGCACCGTACAACCATAGTCTTGGAGCAAACACCCGAGCGCTCTCAGAACTCAGCGACATCACCTACCCAGAGTGTTGGGTGTTCTCGCCGCCCAGCGGCAGGTGCTCTCACCAATCACGTACAAAGCCAACTGGCTTTCACCCACGAACCGGTCGAGGCCCGACGAGCACGCCACTTGACTTGGTGCAGAGAAGATTCCTGTGGGCCTTCGAGATCGAGTGGGACCGTGCCGTCCGAGAGGACGCCAGGGACTTCGCGCTCTGGATGAAGCTGGCCGACAAACCGGTGCGCGTCCACTGGCGGCACCGGACCAAGGACCCCTCGGCCCCGTCCCCACCGGCCCGAGCCGGCGGCCCGGCACCCGGAACACCGAATCCGGTGACCGGAAAGCCCACCCGCGGAGCGAAGTACGCCGCCACGACTCGGGCCCACTGCGAGACGGTGCTGCGGACGTTCTACGACTTCCACCTGGAGCGCAACACCGGGTCGCTCCTGTCAATCCCTTCCCGCTCGCTCGGGGCCGCCGCACGGCCCGAGCGAACGCACACCACAACCCGGAGAAGGAACACCGGAAGCAACGCGCGGGCCTCTACCGGCCCAAGATCCCGAAGCGAATCCCACGACGCATCCCGGACGACAAGTACGCCGAGGTCTTCGCCGGCCTGCGCTCGCACCGCGACCGGGCCCTGCTCGCCTTCTGGCTCTCCACCGGCGCCCGCGCCGAGGAACTGCTGACGTCGCGCCAGGTGGACGCGGTCGTCGGTCGGCAGACGATCGGGGTGATCCGCAAGGGCACCCACGTCTATCAGGAACTGCCCGCCACAGGCGATGCGTTCGTCTGGCTGCGGCTCTACCAGGAACAGTCCTGGCGCGACGGCGTCCCCCGCGGACGCACGCAGCCTCTGTGGTGGACCCTGCGCCGCCCCTGGCGACCGTTGGCCTACGACGCGGCCCGCATGATGTTCAACCGCGCCAACGAGCTCCTGGGCTCCAACTGGACCCTCCACGACCTGCGGCACACGGCGACGTTCCGGATGCTCGACGACCCGACCATGTCGCCGGTCTATGTCCAGCACATCCTCGGCCACCGATACCTGTCGACCCTGGACATCTACAACAACCCGTCGCACGACGACGTGATCGTCGCAGGCCTGGCGCATCACGAGCGCCAACGCCGCAAGCGCGAGAGCCCGCCGCCGGCGGCCTCGCCCACCGCCTACAACCAGGATTCGCTGAACAACCTGTTCGGAGGACCGATTCCTTGACCACCACGGCAGAAACGGTGACGGGCGGACCCGTCACGCTCCCTCTCGGCTGGGGCCAAGTCCCGGCACTGATGGAGAAGTTCCCCCCCGCGGACGCCGGCGACGACCTGGCCCGCGACCGAGGCCTCCCGCGAGGAGATCCTCGACACGCTCGGAAACCGCCGTTCCGGATGACGAAGAGCGCCCAGCAGGCGAGGTTGCAGGGCGCGCGGTGGATCATGAGATGGCTCGCCACGTTCCCGGGCGAGAACTGGCAGCAGCGCTGGCAGGCATGCCCCGCCTCTGCGGACGCCCGGGACTGGACGTCGCATATCCGCAGATTCGGACAGGAGATCGGTGCTCGTCCGACCCATTCGGCGATGACCGCGGGCCTCCTCGCCTTGATCTGCGCGGACGCGGTCCGACCGGACCTTTCGTGGCTTGCGTCGAGGAATTCGCGCTTTCTGCGACTCGGGGTCGAAGCCACCCGCGACGTCGAAGGGTTCGCCCGGCTCAGGACCGACGTCCCCACGGACGTGCTCGAGTCACAGGACGGCTCACGGGCCCTGATCGTGCTCGCGCACCTCGTGGTCGCCTACGGAGGCGGCATCGAG